>NZ_SLWB01000032.1 GCF_004340205.1 Acetobacteroides hydrogenigenes | reverse complement strand
GAGACTGTTCATGCAACTGTGTCTGCAAAATGATAACGTTAACTTTGCAGACAATGGAAGAGAAAGAAAAAGCAGCGAGCTTCAGCTACGAGGATTTTGAGAAGGAGGCCATCAAGGGTCTTTACGAGCGCAAGAGCCTAAGCGGCGAAAATGGGGTGTTCGCCCCGCTGCTGAAGCATTTTTTGGAAAAGGCCCTAGCGCTGGAGCTGGAGCAGCACCTGAAGGATTCGGAGGGCAACAAGCGCAACGGCGTTACCACCAAGACGGTCAAGTGCTCGAACGGCGAGTTTGAGCTCAGCACCCCCAGAGACCGTAACGGAACTTTTACCCCAGAGATCGTGGTCAAGCGGCAGGTGCTGCTGGACGATGGGCTCTGCGAGAAGGTCCTCTCGCTCTACGCCAAGGGGATGAGCTACGCCGACATCCGCAAGATGCTTATGGAGGTTTACGGGCTTTCGCTCTCCCCAGCCCAGATGAGCGAGCTCACCGACCGGCTGATTCCCGAGCTGCAGGAGTGGCAGCAGCGCCCGCTCAACCCGCTCTACGCCATGGTTTGGTTCGACGCCATCCACTTCAAGTGCCGCGACAACGGAGCGGTGCAGGGCAAGGCGCTCTACAACGTCTACGCGGTTAACCAGGAGGGCTTTCGGGAGCTGCTGGGCATCTACATCGCCGAGAGCGAGTCGGCCCGCTTCTGGCTGGAGGTGCTGCAGGACCTGCGCCTTCGGGGCGTGGAGGACATCCTGATCGCCTGTACGGACAACCTCAAGGGCTTCAGCGAGGCCATCAGCAGCACCTTTCCCGAGACGGTCGTCCAGAGCTGCATCGTACACCAGGTGCGCAACACGCTCAAGTACGTGGTTTGCAAAGATTACAAGGCCATTACGGCTGACATGCGGGCCATCTACAGCAGCCCCACGCTGGAGGCTGCCGAGGGTGAGTTGACGCGCTTTACCGAGCGCTGGGAGAAGAAGTACCCCACCGCCGTCAGAAGCTGGCAGGAGAACTGGTACAAGCTGAGCTCCTTCTTCGACTTCGGCAAGGAAATCCGCCGGCTGATGTACACCACCAACCCCATCGAGGGCATCCACCGGCGCATGCGGAAGGTGACCAAGACCAAGGGGTGCTTCCCCTCCGATATGGCCATTAAGAAGCTGGTATACCTCGTCATTCGGGATATCAACGCAAGCCCAAAGGCTGAAGTTAAGGGGTGGAAGCTGATATATGGGCAGCTTTGCATTAAATTTGCCGAGCGGATGGCCAAATTCGGAGCATGAAAAACACCCGCAAAGGAAGGCTAGGCCTCTTATCGGAGCAAGGGTATACAAGTGGCTCCGTTCCCTCGCCACCCTTGCTCCGATAAGAGGCCTAACCTAAAAGGC
>NZ_SLWB01000031.1 GCF_004340205.1 Acetobacteroides hydrogenigenes | reverse complement strand
GAGGTACTGTGATAAAAAGCAAGCATTTCGAGTAAAAATTACGTAACTTGTGGTCGACGAAGGAGGACTTCAGCCGACTGGTTGAACGAAAGTCCATCCTGTGTAGGCAGCTCGGTTGGGCTGCCTACCCTTTTTTCGCTCTCTTCGCCTTGACGAAGGAGGGCCTTCGCCTCCTGATTCCCGAATGTCTTTTTCTGGTACGCCTCGTCCTTTTTCCAAAGCGTATACATGAGCAGCAGCAGCTTGCGCGCTACCGCAACTTCTCCCACCCTTTTGCTGGGCTTTCCTTCGTTAACCCGCTGGTAGAACTCCCGCAAGCGGTCGTTGTGCCGGGCGGCAGATCGTGCAGGCATGTGCAGGGCGCCCCTAATCCGGGAGTTCCCCTTCTTCGAGATCCTCGTTTTCCCCTTAATGCTGGTTCCTGAATCGCGCTGCACCACGTCGTAGCCAGCGTAGCTGGCGAGCTGCTTCCGGCTCTTCACCAGGGCAAAGCCCTGCGTTTCGGCTACTACGGTAGCTACGGTTAACAGGGCGACCCCCTTAATAGACTGCAGGTTCGTCATCTTCTGCCAAAGCCAATCCTCCTTTCGGGCCAGCTTCTCCACCTCCTGGTCGCATCGGTCAATCTGCCTGTCCAGCTCCTTTACCACTGCCTTGAGCCCCCTCGATACCAGGCGCTCCACCGACTCCGCCGATTCTCCGCTGGTAATGCGGTTCTGGAAGGCCGTCCGCTCCTGGACTAGGTCAGCGCGAAGCCGGGTGATCCCCCTTAGCTGCCGGAAGATGGGCAGCGGTGGCTCCCAGAGCGGCAGCTGCCGCTCTGCGCCCAGCTGGGCAATAACCCGCGCATCTACCGCATCGGTTTTCGTCTTCACGTTTAGGCTCTTCCCGTAGTGCTTTACCTTATTGGGTAGGATTACCGAAACGGGCTGGTTAAGCCGGTGCAGGTGGTAGGCCAGCGGCTCGAAGTAGCAGCCGGTTGCCTCCATCAAAAAAAGCAGCTCCAGCTGCGGTGCTCCCAGCTTCCGGCTCCATTTGACGAGCTGGTTAAAGCCCTTATTCCCGTTGTCAAAGCTTTCAACGGAACTTAACCGAATCCGTCCGTCCGCGAACTTCTGGCAGACGCAGGCGGTAAAGGTGGCCTTCGATATATCGATGCCCACGCATTGCTTGATGGCTTCCTCCATGGCGTAGCTTTTATTTGGTTGAGACCGCTTTCCCTATCGTCTTCCCTTTTGTTTTACGCTTGCTTATCCGTGATAGCCTTAAGTACTGTTCAGACTCTGGAGAAAGGAAGAGGGAATGGACATTTCTCCTGGTTCGGTATAGCAGGGCTTACCTAGGGGATTAAACTCATTTCCCTCTTGGTCTTCTTTTCCTCAAGAACAATCAAACACCTTCTTTTGTCATTTCTTAAAGGTAAAAGGGGATAA
>NZ_SLWB01000030.1 GCF_004340205.1 Acetobacteroides hydrogenigenes | reverse complement strand
CCGTCAGATACTATGATTAAATCCAAGGATTACGATCATTTTTTTATCTTTGCAGCAACCAAAAGAAGGCTAAAGCCGATTCGTTAGGCCGAAGTCTATCTAGTGCGGGGACTTAGTCTCCGCCTTTTTTTCTGCTTCGCAGAAATAACCAAAAGAAGGCTTAGCCTCCTCGTTATCCGATGTCTTTAGCGTTCCATTGATGGTTGGGGATGTACTCTTCATCTTTCTTCCATAGTACAAAAATGAGGATTAGGAGTTTGCGCATTCCTGCAACGACGCCTTTTCTCTTTTTGTCGGGATTTCGCTCGATAATTCGACCGTATAAATCCTTTATCCGTTCGTTGTGCTGTGTTGCTGATAATGCGGGCATGAAGAGACACTGCCGTATCCTTGCATTCCCCTTCTTGGATATCCTACTTTTTCCGACAAGTTTGCCCGATTCTTTCATCTCAACATCTAAGCCCGAGTAGCTGACCACTTGCCGGATGCTCTTGAACAGTATGAACCCATTGGTTTCACACAGTACCGTTACAATGGTTGCAAACCCTAACCCCTTGACCTTTTCTATCCGAGCGATCTTCTTTTTTAGGGTTGAGTTCGCATCAATAATGCTTTTAATCGCTTTCTCGATCTTCTTTATAGAGGCTTCATAAAAAGCAATCTGCTCCTCTTTTAGCTCGATAACGCAGGCCTGCTTATCATGGGAATGGCGCATGGCATGCAGCTGGTTCTTCGCTTTAGATTTCTCTTGAACTAACGAGAGCCGTTCCCTGCAAAGATCCCTTAATGACCGATACTCGGGAGCTAATGGAAGCCATGCTGGAAGGGCTCGCTCTATTCCTACTTGGGCAATTACACCTGCATCCACCTTGTCGGTTTTGGTTTTGACATTAAGGCTTTTGCTGAAGTGCTTTATTTTATTAGGAAGCTCTACGCATACCTTAAATCCTAAATTATACAGCTCGTAGGCTAGGTTCTCGTAGTAGCTTCCGGTGGCCTCCATTACGTAAGTCGTGGTGCTATTCTCGGTTTCTCGCTTGGCAACCCAAGCGGTGAATGCCTTAAACCCTTTGCCATCATTGGAAAACTTACTGCTCCCTTTTATCCTAACGTTACCATCAGGCCCCTTTTCTTTAATGCAGGCGTGAAAGTCATCCATTGAGATATCGATGCCTACAACTAGTACTCTTTTTTTCACTGATATTACCTGTTTGGAAAAGAATTCTTCTTGTCGTCTTCACTCGTAAAATATGCTGGATATAGGCACATGGACTATTCCTTAGATACTATTCAGACTCTTAGAAGAAAAGGCGTGAGGGCATAATCTGACGGACGATATACAGGTTGCTGTTATCAAGGCTAATTTGCTATTCTCACGTCTTCTTTTCTGATTAATGGTCGCAAACTTACCGAATCATGGTAAATTTCACTGGCCATTCCTGTGCTGCAAACATACGAG
>NZ_SLWB01000029.1 GCF_004340205.1 Acetobacteroides hydrogenigenes | reverse complement strand
CCTCGTATGTTTGCATGCCCAAAAAAGAGAGGACCAATTGTACTCTGAGAGTTGTATTTTCGGAAGACGATTGGAGAAGGATAGAGAGCAACTGTGCCTAAATACATCCAGAATGATATTCTCACAGAGAAACCGCCCTATCCTTTCTACCTCCTATAAGTCCGAACCAGAACTTAGAGCTGCTGTGTGGCAAGCTCGAATAAAAAAGACGAGAGAGGACTGCGAGGAGATTCCAACTCTATCCCTTACCTAACCGACAGCAGAAATGGAACAAGTTATCAGAACGAACGTGGGTCTTGACATGGCTAAAGCTACATTTTGGGCATCAATTTGTGTGTTAACCCTTCGCGGGGAAGTTGAGTGTCGAGGGAGCCGCGAATTTAGCAATAGTAAAAAGGGATTCAAGGAACTAGAGAAGTGGATTAAGGAGCATGATGCTAACAGGGCGGAGCTTCATTTCACGATGGAGGCCACCGGGGTGTACCACGAAAACATGGCGCACTACCTGTACGGAAAGCAGCACCACGTCCATATTGTCCTGCCGAATAAGGCGAAGAAGTTCGCGGAGAGCCTTGACAATAAGTCGAAAACCGACAAGCTGGACGCAAAGGCCCTTGGACAGCTGGGCGCAGAGCGTACCTTAGTAGGCTGGAGTCCCGCAAGTCCCACCTTCAAGGTGCTTAAATCCCTCACACGGGAGCGAGCCAGCCTTATCGCGATTCGCACGCAGCTCAAGAATAGCCTGCACGCGCTTAAGCACAGCCACGAACCGAATGCGGGCACCCTTAAGCGCACGAAATCGATGATTCAGGAGCTGAATACGAATATTAAAAGCATAGAAAAGGAGATTGCGAGCATCGTCAAAGGAGATGAAGCGCTCAGGGATCAGCTGGCGTACCTAACCTCTATCCCCGGCGTGAGCCTGTTGACGGCGGTCATAGTGGCTGCGGAAACGGACGGATTTTCCCTGATCGGAAACGTTCGGCAGCTTTGCAGCTACGCGGGGCTGGATGTGAAAATTGTAGAGTCGGGAAAGTGGAAGGGGCGTAGTAAAATTAGCAAGAAAGGGAATAGCCACATTCGAGCGGCGCTGTACATGCCCTCTCTATCAACCGCCAGATACTGCAACCAGCATAAAGTATTTTACAATAGGATAGTGGAGCGGAAGAAAAAACCAATGATTGGCGTGACGGCGGTTAGCCGTAAACTGCTCATCCTGATGTACACGCTATGGAAGAGTGAAACGTTGTACCAGGAAGACTATCCGCTGAAAAAAGCGTCATAACCCAATAGGCATCGGGGATTGATGAGCCAGAGCTCTTATTTTGGGTTTTCCTTTTCATCGGCTCGATGCCGATGGAAAGGAATAAAAAAAGCAGTAGGAAACAAATCCTACTGCACAAGATAGACTTCGGTTCATTGCTTCGCCGTGAGCCTTCTTTTGGGTTGTTACAAAAGTAGAATAAACAAAAAAAACAGCAAAATAGACTTGGAATTTATCACAGAACCTCTGTG
>NZ_SLWB01000028.1:1585-3465 GCF_004340205.1 Acetobacteroides hydrogenigenes | reverse complement strand
CATCCAGTTACTGGCAGCTGCCATCCAATCGCGCATCGGGGTTTTGCCGCCAACCCGCCAGCCATTGGACTGGAAGTGGTTGAAAAACTTCTGAGCCTCAAGCGGAGGATGGCCGTTTTCGGAGAAGTAGGTCTGAACGTCCTGCAAGCTGGGAGGTATCTTGATTTTAGCGGGCTCCATTTTTGGCTGTTTTTTAGGTATAGCAGAACTGGTTGAAGCATCACTTGCCAGCGAGCAAATGAGGATAGCAGAGCCTACCTTGGGATTCTTGCTGGTGGTGTACTGAATATAACCCCATTCCGCTAAATCCCTTAGGCAGCGGTAGATTGTATGAAGGGAACCAATGCGGCTATCTGCCTGAATGCTTTTACGAGCAAATGGAAACTGCTCTTCGAATCCTGAGGAACGCCAGTGGTGCAGCAAAGCCAGATATAGGCTGATATGAAATGGAGTAAGCCGCTTATCGGCAGCGACCCTTTCAAAAAAGGCCATTACGTGGTTTGGTCGCATGGCGCTAGCGGTTATGGACGCGATTCTCCTCCAAAAGCGTCACAATATCCTCGTAGGCGTAGTAGATGGCGCCACCGATTTTGGTGTAGGGAATGGTACCGTTGATGCGAAGGGTTTGGAGCGTTCCGTCAGAGATGTTGAGCATTTTGCGAACATCTGCTGATTTTAGCCAGGGCTTTTGCGATGAATTCTGCCTACCCTTTAGTAGATTTTTAATCTCATCGATTAGCTCGTTTTTGAGGGCTAAAAGGTCGCCGGTGGTGGCAATCTGATCGCGGCTAAGCCGCTGTAACGGTTGGTTAGGGGTATTAGCATTCTGTCCCATAACTTTTAGAATTTGGTTATGGGGTAAAGATGAGGTGTAGAAAATTAATTTTTACCCGAGGTAATACCGAGTCGGGAAAAATATTTTTCCAAACAACTGCAAGGCAGTTGTTTAACTTGTAAAACAGCCCATTTTAACACTCCTCGCTTACCTTTTGAATGAAGGAGGTTTTCATCTTGTCTATAAATAGGGTTGGATTTTTACGGGCTTTAATTTCGCTAAAAATGTCGTAGTAATTTCCAATTTTCATGTTGAAGCATGATTCGAAGTGGCTGACAACCTGCTTTATGCTGCAATTGCCATTGTTAATGCATTTGTGGGAAACAAGAGCGTTTATCAGCTCAACAGCCGCCACCTTCGTTTCTGTCCAGCTCATTTCTTCCTCATTTTCCCGAGTCGGTATGACCTCGGGATAAAATGGCACAATTTTCAGGGATTTGTAGTCGGAAGTGAGGCGTTGCCTCAGCCTAAAGAAGGCGATGCTGCGGCCAATGATGATGGAGTAATCCGTAATGAAGTTGCGGTTGAGGATGATGCAGGAATCGTCGATGGGAAGCTGAAAGGTGCTCAAGGAGGATAGTACGTACTCTTCATCAAGGTTGGTTAATCCAGAGCCATGGTAGCTTATGAGCTTGTGGTAGGTGTCGAACCATCGTTGAATAGTCCTTTTCTGCTGCTTGCAGTAGCCCTTGAACTTTTTAGGAGAATCTAATTCCTGCTGATTTTGAAGAAGGATGCTCAGCTGGTTATGGTAGATTATTTCCCCAATAAAGAAGGGGCAGCTGTACTTTAGGAAGTAGATCTCCTGTTGCCTGTCCTTGAATGGATGATCCTTGACATAATCGATTACCTCAAAAAAGGTTCTTATCGCAGCGTTATAGCATTGAGCGCACTTCTGCATTGGCTCTCCTGCACCTTGTTCAATATCCCGAATCTGCTCCGACAACAATTTTTGCTTATTCTCAAATGTATTATCCATAAATATAGCTTTATCTATTTCTACATCTTACCTTTCTTTTGTTTAGGCGTGCTATCCATATTTGGT
>NZ_SLWB01000028.1:0-1355 GCF_004340205.1 Acetobacteroides hydrogenigenes | reverse complement strand
CAGCTTCTGGTTGCTCAGCACGGGCAGCAGCCTGTCGGATGTTACCGCCTGTGGATGGTTGTGGTACTTCTCTATAATTACGGCAGCCTTTGCGAGCAGCGGAATGTTGGAGGGAACGTTGGTCTTTTGCCGGTGGGTGTTAATCCAGAGGGAGCCGTTGATGCCCTTGGAGATGTTTTCGGGCCTGAGGTTGGCCACGTCGATGTAGGCCAGCCCGGTGTAGCAGGCAAAGATGAAGAGGTCCTTCACCTGTTCGAGCCTAGGTGATACCATCTTCTTGGCCTCTATCTGCTCCAGCTCCTCCATGGTGAGGAATCCGCGATCCACGGGCTTAACCGCTGGGGAGAACCCCATGAAAGGGTCTCGGGTTATCCACTCGTTGAGGAGGGCAACGCGGGTAATACGCTTGAGATTCTTGACGTACTTGGCCGAGGAGTTGGGGTTGCACTTCCGAACCGTTATCAGGTAGTGGTAGAAGTCTGCTGCAAAGCTGGTGCCCAGCTACGAGAGGTAGATGTCGCCGGTTCCGTACTTGGCCTGCATGAACTCGAGCACATGCCCCTTGGTGGTTTGGTAGCGGACGTGCGTGGCGGGAGAGTGATCAATGCCGACGCGTTCCAGTAGCCTGTCGTTGTGGAAGGAGAAGGCCTCCATCAGCGTTCTCTGGTTTGGCAGACTGCCTGTCATCTGGTTCTTGATGGATTGGGCGGTTACAACTTTCCCATCCTTAATCAGCTTCTCCTGGGCATCATAGGCAAGCTGCCTCCAGTAGGCGATATACTGGTTGATTGACTTGGCTGCTTCGCTATTCCCGAGCATGAGCCCAGCAGCGGCATTCCACTTCGTGACCTCAACCTCCCGCTTTAGGGAGAACTCTGCCCGCTTGCCGTTAACGGTTATTCGCATGTAAATGGGAGAAAATTTACTGTGAGTGCTCATTGACTTACGGATGTAAAAGAGCACGGCAATTGACTGTTTTTGCTTCATTTTATGCTTACGTTTTTAATATGAAGGTTAGAAAATGTGCTTGTCGATAGTAAATATCGGCAATTACCCTCAAAATTTATGTTGTAAAGCGCAAATGTTCAGCATGGTATAAGGGATTCGGTGCGTTAAACTGAACCTCTAAAAAATGACGCACCGAATTTGCGGCTTGAAGGTTGGGAATTGGTGGGTTTTGTTGGAATGGGTAAAAACACAAAACCCTGTAAACCATTCGATTTACAGGGCTTTATTGTGCTTTGATGTTGTGGTCTGCGGAGAGGGAGGGATTCGAACCCCCGGAGGTTTGACCCTCAACGGTTTTCAAGACCGCCGCAATCGACCACTCTGCCACCTCTCCGAGGACAAAAGTA
>NZ_SLWB01000027.1:1750-4743 GCF_004340205.1 Acetobacteroides hydrogenigenes | reverse complement strand
TTGACATTCTTCGGACGAAGCGGCGTCTGCCCGCTAAGGGCGCGGCCCTCTCGGAGCTCTACTGGGCAATTAGTACCGCTCGGCTGAGCGCCTTACAGCGCGTACACCTGCGGCCTATCAACGTGGTAGTCTCCCACGGCCCTTAAGGGAAGTCTCATCTTGGGGTAGGCTTCGCGCTTAGATGCTTTCAGCGCTTATCCCAACCGAGCGCGGCTACCCAGCGGTGCTCCTGGCGGAACAACTGGTACACCGGAGGCTCGTCCAACCCGGTCCTCTCGTACTAGGGTCAGGCCCCCTCAAACTTCCTACGCCCGCAACAGATAGGGACCGAACTGTCTCACGACGTTCTGAACCCAGCTCGCGTGCCACTTTAATCGGCGAACAGCCGAACCCTTGGGACCTTCTCCAGCCCCAGGATGTGACGAGCCGACATCGAGGTGCCAAACCGCCGCGTCGATGTGAGCTCTTGGCGGCGATCAGCCTGTTATCCCCGGCGTACCTTTTATCCTTTGAGCGATGGCCCTCCCATGCGGAACCACCGGATCACTATGCCCTGCTTTCGCACCTGATCGGCTTGTCGGCCTCACAGTCAAGCGCCCTTGTGCCATTGCACTCCACGCGCGGTTGCCATTCGCGCTGAGGGCACCTTGGGAAGCCTCCGTTACTCTTTTGGAGGCGACCACCCCAGTCAAACTACCCGCCAAGCGGTGTCTCCCTACCAGGGATTAGGCCCCGAAGTGGCGAAGGGCTGTATTTCAACGTCGGCTCCACCCGAACTAGCGTCCGAGCTTCGCAGCCTCCAGCCTATCCTACACATCGCCACCCCAGAACCAGCGCTAAGCTGCAGTGAAGGTGCACGGGGTCTTTCCGTCCCGTTGCGGGTAATCGGCATCTTCACCGATACTACAATTTCACCGAGCTCACGGCTGAGACAGCGTCCAGATCGTTACACCATTCGTGCAGGTCGGAACTTACCCGACAAGGAATTTCGCTACCTTAGGACCGTTATAGTTACGGCCGCCGTTTACCGGGGCTTCGATTCAAAGCTTCTCTTGCGATGACCTCTCCTCTTAACCTTCCGGCACCGGGCAGGTGTCAGGCCCTATACTTCACCTTTCGGTTTCGCAGAGCCCTGTGTTTTTGGTAAACAGTCGCCTGGACCTCTTCGCTGCGCCCCGCTCACGCGGGGGCCCCTTATCCCGAAGTTACGGGGCTAATTTGCCGAGTTCCTTAGCCGTGATTCACTCGAGCACCTTAGGATACTCTCCTTGGCCACCTGTGTCGGTTTGCGGTACGGGTGGCCCGCGCCTGATGCTTAGGGGGTTTTCTTGGAAGTCGGATTAGGGACGCTATCCGATTGCCCGTGGGCTCTCGGTACTATCAGGTTCGGCAACCTCCGGCTGTTAACCTACAGGCTATACCTACACCCTTCAACCCGGCATTCCGTCGCCGGGCGGTCCTTTCACTCCTTCGTCGCCCCATCGCAGCGCGGGCCAGGGCCGGAATATTAACCGGCTGTCCATCGGCATCCCCATTCGGGTGAGCCTTAGGCCCCGCCTTACCCTGATCCGATTAGCGTTGATCAGGAAACCTTGGCCTAGCGGTGGGCGGGTTTCGCACCCGCCTTGTCGTTACTCATGCCTACATTTGCTTTTCCGGCCGCTCCACCAGCCCTTACGGGCCAGCTTCACCGCTGCCGGAATGCTCCCCTACCATAATTTCTTATCCGCAGCTTCGGCGGACGGCTTGATGCCCGATTATTATCCACGCGCAGCCGCTCGACTAGTGAGCTGTTACGCACTCTTTAAATGAATAGCTGCTTCCAAGCTAACATCCTAGCTGTCGCTGCAGCCGCACATCGTTTCATCAACTTAGCCGCCTCTTGGGGGCCTTAGCTGGCGGTCAGGGTTCTTTCCCTCTCGTCGACGGACATTAGCACCCGCCGGCTCACTCCTGGATATCGCACCACGGCATTCGGAGTTCGTCAGGATTTGATAGGCGGTGAGGCCCTCGCATCCAATCGGTAGCTCTACCTCCATGGCGGTAAGTCCAAGGCTGCCCCTAAAGGCATTTCGGGGAGTACGAGCTATTTCCCAGCTTGATTAGCCTTTCACCCCTACCCACAGCTCATCCAGAAGCTTTTCAACGCTTATTGGTTCGGACCTCCATTCCGTATTACCGGAACTTCATCCTGGCCATGGGTAGATCGCAAGGTTTCGCGTCTGCCCCGTCCGACTTAGATCGCCCTATTCAGGCTCGCTTTCGCTTCGGCTCCGCGCGTATCCGCGCTTAACCTTGCCGGACAGGAGCAACTCGTAGGCTCATTATGCAAAAGGCACGCCGTCACCCCACTAAAGGGCTCCGACCGCTTGTAGGCGCACGGTTTCAGGGTCTTTTTCACCCCCCTATTCGGGGTACTTTTCACCTTTCCCTCACGGTACTGGTTCGCTATCGGTGTCCTATGAGTATTTAGCCTTGGCAGATGGTCCTGCCGGATTCGGACGGGGTTTCACGTGCCCCGCCCTACTCAGGGTTCCTCCCCCTTCCACTCGCCTACGCCTACGGGGCTGTCACCCGCTACGGCCCCGCTTTCCAGCGGGTTCAGCTTCGCTCGTGGTCGGTTGTGGAGGCCCTACAACCCCCACCCGGCCGTAACCGGATGGGTTTGGGCTAATCCCCTTTCGCTCGCCGCTACTCGGGGAATCACTTTTGTTTTCTTCTCCTGGGGGTACTTAGATGTTTCAGTTCTCCCCGTTCGCCTCCGGATTGCTCCGGATACCTGGCCTTCAGCCAGGTGGGTTGCCCCATTCGGGTATCCGCGGATCGATTCGTGCTTGCCGATCCCCGCGGCTTTTCGCAGCTTGCCACGCCCTTCGTCGCCTATAGGACCCAAGGCATCCCCCGTGCGCCCTTTTCTTACTCCTTTCCGCGCACCCGCCGGAGTTCAACTCCGTCGCATGCGCCGCTTCGTCCTCAAACGTCAAAGATCTTCT
>NZ_SLWB01000027.1:0-1534 GCF_004340205.1 Acetobacteroides hydrogenigenes | reverse complement strand
GCGCTCCAGAAAGGAGGTGTTCCAGCCGCACCTTCCGGTACGGCTACCTTGTTACGACTTAACCCCAGTCACCGGTTTTACCCTAGGGCGCTCCTTGCGGTCACGCACTTCAGGTCCCCCCAGCTCCCATGGTTTGACGGGCGGTGTGTACAAGGCCCGGGAACGTATTCACCGCATCATGGCTGATATGCGATTACTAGCGAATCCAGCTTCACGGAGGCGGGTTGCAGCCTCCGATCCGAACTACGACCGGCTTTTGAGATTCGCGCCCCATCGCTGGGTGGCTGCCCTCTGTACCGGCCATTGTAACACGTGTGTCGCCCCAGACGTAAGGGCCGTGCTGATTTGACGTCATCCCCGCCTTCCTCGCAGCTTGCGCTGGCAGTCTCGGTAGAGTTCCCGGCATAACCCGCTGGCAACTACCGATAGGGGTTGCGCTCGTTATGGCACTTAAGCCGACACCTCACGGCACGAGCTGACGACAACCATGCAGCACCTCGCCGACCGCCATTGCTGGCTACGGAGTTTCCCCCGTATTCGTTCGGCGTTCGAGCCTGGGTAAGGTTCCTCGCGTATCATCGAATTAAACCACATGTTCCTCCGCTTGTGCGGGCCCCCGTCAATTCCTTTGAGTTTCACCGTTGCCGGCGTACTCCCCAGGTGGATGGCTTAACGCTTTCGCTAAGCCCCTGATCCTTGCGAACCAAGAGCGAGCCATCATCGTTTACGGCGTGGACTACCAGGGTATCTAATCCTGTTCGATCCCCACGCTTTCGTGCCTCAGCGTCAATACTCAGCTGGCGAGCTGGCTCCCCAATCGGCGTTCTGCGCGATATCTATGCATTTCACCGCTACACCGCGCATTCCGCCCGCCTCGCTAAGATTCTAGCCCAGCAGTATCAACGGCAGCTCTCCTGTGGAGCAGGAGCCTTTCACCGCTGACTTACCGGGCCGCCTACGCACCCTTTAAACCCAATGAATCCGGATAACGCTCGGGTCCTCCGTATTACCGCGGCTGCTGGCACGGAGTTAGCCGACCCTTATTCGTCCGGTACTTGCAGGCGGGGACACGTCCCCGCGGTTACCCCCGGACAAAAGCGGTTTACGACGCGTAGCGCCTTCTTCCCGCACGCGGCATGGCTGGTTCAGGCTTCCGCCCATTGACCAATATTCCTCACTGCTGCCTCCCGTAGGAGTCTGGGCCGTGTCTCAGTCCCAGTGTGGGGGGCCTTCCTCTCAGAACCCCTAGCCATCGTCGCCATGGTGGGCCGTTACCCCACCATCCAGCTAATGGCACGCATGCCCATCCTTTACCGATGAATCTTTACCCTCCAAGAGATGCCTCTCGAAGGAGCCATGGGGCATTAATCCGCCTTTCGACGGGCTATTCCCCTGTAAAGGGTAGGTTGCATACGCGTTACGCACCCGTGCGCCGCTCTCAGGGACCGAAGTCCCCTACCGCTCGACTTGCATGTGTTAGGCCTGCCGCTAGCGTTCATCCTGAGCCAGGATCAAACTCTCCATAGTAGAAGAT
>NZ_SLWB01000026.1 GCF_004340205.1 Acetobacteroides hydrogenigenes | reverse complement strand
ATCCTCGTAGCTGAAGCTCGCTGCTTTTTCTTTCTCTTCCATTGTCTGCAAAGTTAACGTTATCATTTTGCAGACACAGTTGCATGAACAGTCTCGGTAGAGGGTAAGGTGGATGCCGTAGAAGCGGTTAATCGGGAATAAGCGGGAGGTTCCAGTACCTTGTATTGATGGTTCGGGGATCCCCTTTTCTAGTTTTTTTGCGTCTCTAAATGTTTTGAATAAAGGCCACCAAGTTGGTGTCGCGATCGATATTCAGCTTCTTTCGTAGGCGTAGGCGTGCCTTTTTTAGCGCCTCTTCGGACTGGAAGGTTATCTGTGCTATCTGTTTGTTGCTCATGTTGAGCTTTAGGAATACGCACAGCTTACGCTCGTTGGGGGTAAGCTCCGGAAACTGCTCGTTTAGCTTATCGTGGAAAGAGTGGTGAACCTTCTCGAAGAGCAGCTCAAACTCGTTCCAGTTCGAGTTGTACGATTGCAGCTTGTAGTCGGCAATTAGCGATCTAACGCTCTTTTTGCCCTCCTCGTTGGTGTTCTTCTCGATGTCCTCCAACATTTTTATGCTTCGCGAATCGCGCTCCGAGTTTTGAACCAGCTTAAGGGTTGCAGCTGTCATCGCTTTTTGGTTGGCTACCAGCTCGTGGTTTATTTTTTCAATTTCCATCTCCAGCAGCTTTTTCTTTAGCGCCTCCTTTTCAATAAACGCCTCTTCTGCCTTCTTCTGCTCGTCGATGTTGCGAATGTTGGAAATTACCGCGTTGATGGCTGGATGCGTAAGGTAATTTTGGGCTACGGCCTCTAGCCACACGTACCCATTTTGCTTGTGCTTATGGCGGTACTTCACCGTATGGGCTGCCGTTTTATCCGTAAGTACTTTTTCCCAGTGCTGCTCGAGCACCTGCTTGTCATCGGGGTGTATTGAGGTTGCGCTCGAGCCAAGAAGTTCTTTTGAATTGTACCCGGTTATCCTTTTTGCAGCATCGCTCACAAAGAACGACTCCCGACTGTTGTCGGTTAAAACGAAGATGTCGTTGGAGTTCTTAATAAGCAGCTGCAAGCGCTCTTTGCTCTCCTCAATCCGCTGCTTGGCCGAGCTCAGCTCATCGTTCGACTGTTTTAGTTTTTTGTTTAGTGCAATGTACTCCTCATTTAGCGCCTCAATTTCGTTCTTTTGCTGGAGTAGGATAGCGTTAGTTCGCTTTTTAAGCTTGTACGAACGGTAAATTGTCCTAGACAGAAGGCACATGAGGATGAAAGCCACAACCAATGTAAGGATGATAATTCGTTGTTTTTTTATGGCGATGTCTTTTTTCTGCTTTTCCAGTTCGTTTGCCTGCTTTTCCTTCTTGTACTTGTAGGCGCTCTCTAAATTAGCAATCTTCTTTATGTTGCTCTCGTTGAAGATGCTATCGTTAAGTGTTTTGTATATGGTGTAGTGCTGGTAGGCATTTTTGTAGTCGTTGGTTGCGGCATATATTCGGGATAGTTGGTTATGCGTATCTTTCTCGAGATCTAGCAGTCCGACATTCTTGGCAATTGCCAAACTTTTCTGCGTGTATTCTAACGCTTGGTTGTAGTTTTTTTGCTTAAAATAAACAGTTCCCATTTTAGACCAAGCTTGGGCTATGCCTCGTTTTAACCCGATGGATTCGGCTAGGCTTAGGGCTTTCCTATAGTTATCGAGGGCTTTGGAGAGGCTGTTTTGCTTGCAGTAAATTTCACCGATACTTATTAGCGTATTGATGTTTTGTATGATGTTGCTATTTTTTGATATTGCCAACGACTGCTCGAAGTATTCTAGCGCCTTTGCATCGTCCATCTTTAGGTAAATATTGCCGATATTGTTAAGACAGACCGATTTGCGTAAGGTGTCTTTCAGTTCTTCAGCAATCCTTAGGGCTTCTTTAGTGTTCTTTAGCGCTTCGTTATACTCTTTCTGTTCCAGCTGAACCCCAGCAATATTTAGAAGGTTGCCCAGTTTTCCCGATTTATCATTTAGATCTTCGTTTACTCTCAGTGCCATTAGGTAGTAGTCGAGTGCAACCGGATGGTTACCTTGAAGGGAGTATATAGAGCCTAAGTTGTTGTAGCAGCGAGAAAGAAGAGACTTCTCGTTCATCTCTTTGGCTAGAATGCTGGCTCTTTGAAGTCCTTTTATTGCATTGAGGAACATACCCTTACTAGTATAGCTTCTGGATATGTTGGTTAAGCATTTTATTTCGATTTGCTTGTCCTCTATTTCTACTGCAATGGCGAGTGCACGCTTGTAGCACGCATCACCCTGTTGGCCATTGCCTTGATCTCTAAAGATGTTGCCAGAGGCAATTAGGTAGGTAGCTATTCCTGGCTTATCGTTGATTTCCTCCGATAAGGCTAAAGCCTGTTGAAAGTAGGTGAGCGAAATTTTCTTATCGCTTCCGAGGTAGGATAGGCCTGTTAGCCATAAGCTGCTTGCTTTACCCTTTTTGTAGCCTAGCTGGTCGGAGAGTTTCCCCGATTGAGTGGCGTACTCTTTTGCCTTCTTGCTGTTGTTGTTATACGACAGGTAGGCAATCTTATTTAGGATGTTGACCCTTGCCGTATCGTTTGTGTAATGCTTCTTGAGAATGTTTTCAAGGCTATCAACCTTACTTTTTTGGGCGTTTACCGTATACGCAAAAAAAACAGTTAAAAGCAGGATTGCTACTTTACTTTTATTAAACATAGAAGGCTTATGCTAATTAGATGCATTATATACGCCTCAAAATTAAAGTATTTTATCTAAATTACTAGATGTCCTCCTTCATTCTGTTATACGTTAGCGGTGGTAGGCTACTGTTTGCCTAGTGCTTATTGTTAAATGAACGCGCATTTTTCGGCTTTTGGTGGAATGCTGCATGTAGTAAATTTACGGCAGATCAGTAAGGTTATATGTTTAGTGTGCATATGTAAATTATAGATTATATGAGAATAAAAATCACAAATTCAAAGTCATATGTTATTATTACAGGAATACACAATAGCGAAACAGTGCAATATGCATACGTTTGAAATAAAAAAACATATAAAATAGTAGAAACAGTGCAATAAATTGCATTAATTTGCAGCGCCTGCCTACCGGTAGGTAACCTGAATTATCTGTATGTAAACTAGTACTAGAAATGAACCACATTCTAAAAGCGTATAAGGTAACAACCCTTAATCAATTTCTTATTGAGCGACAGGCCGATTTCCCTTATGCTTCTGGGGAATTTACGCGCTTACTCCACCACATTGGGATTGCTGCAAAAATTGTAAACAGGGCCATTAACAAAGCAGGGTTGGCCGACATCCTTGGATCTATTGGGACAACCAACGTTCAGGGCGAAGACCAGAAGAAGCTCGACTACATTGCCAACGAACTCTTCATCTCGAGTATCCGTAATAGTGGCGAATGCTGCGGAATAGCCTCGGAGGAGAACGACGAGATTGTAACCTTTGACGATGAGATGTCGCTCGACGGCAAGTACATCGTTTGTATGGATCCGCTCGACGGATCGGCTAACCTCGAAAGTAACGTTTCGGTAGGAACCATATTCTCAATCTATCGTCGAATAAGTCCACGTGGAGAAAAAGCGACCCTCGAAGATTTTCTTCAGGAAGGGCAAAAGCAGGTTGCTGCCGGTTACATCATCTACGGCTCGTCGACAATGCTGGTTTACACTACCGGCAAAGGAGTTTATGGCTTTACGCTCGACCCTTCTATTGGAGAGTTTTGCCTTTCGCACAATAAGGTTCAAACGCCTAAATCTGGGAAAATATACTCAGTTAACGAGGGAAACTACAACTCTTTCCCCGATGGAGTTAAGCGGTTCATAGATTACTGCAAGGTCGATTCTCCTGCAACTAACCGTCCATTCTCCAGCCGCTACATTGGTAGCATGGTTTCTGATTTTCATCGCAACCTGCTGGTTGGTGGAGTTTTCCTTTATCCTCCTACTAAGGCGAAACCTGAGGGTAAACTGCGCCTGATATACGAATGTAATCCGATAGCCTTTTTGGCAGAGCAGGCTGGAGGAAGGGCAACAACAGGGACTAAGCGTATCCTAGAGATAAAGCCAACCTCGTTGCATCAAAGAGTTCCTTTGGTGGTAGGGTCATATACTTTGGTTAAGCGCGTGGAGGAGTTTATGCAGGAAGTTCCTGTAGAACATTCCTGTGGCGAATAACTCAGATATTCTATTCGACCGACAAAAAACATCTTGTTTTCGGATGAAATAGTATTCTCTTTCCTAAATTTGCGTTCAAAGCATTAAAAGTAGCCTTTTGAACGTACAACAGCTAATAAAACGTATAGAGCAACAAGAGGCGATAGCCACGCTACGTGAACATATCGCCTCGGGTTGCCGCTCCATAAAAGTAGATGGGCTTAGCGGTTCAGCAAAGAGTATTGCCGCATCGCTTATGCTCACACAAGGGCAGGTCGTTTTTTTCGTGCTTAACGAGAAAGATGAGGCAGCTTACTTCTACAACGACCTTTACAACCTCACCTCGTCCGACCGGATACTCTTTTTTCCGTCGGCCTACAAGCGCTCCATTCAGTACGGACAGGAAGATCCCTCGGGCATTGTTCAGCGTACTGCTGTGCTCAACGCACTGAAGGAAGGTGCACCATCCGACGGCTACTTGGCGATAGTAACCTATCCCGAGGCGCTTATAGAAAAGGTAGTGTCGTCGGAAAAGCTTCGAACCAATACGCTAAAGATGTCGGTTGGCGAAAAAGTCTCCATCGAATTTGTTCGGGATGTGCTGCTCGAATACAGCTTCGAGCGGGTCGACTTTGTTTCCGAGCCGGGACAGTTTGCCGTTCGTGGTGGTATTGTCGACATCTTTTCATTTTCCGATAATAAGCCCTACCGCGTCGATTTCTTTGGCGACGAAGTGGAGTCGCTTCGCAGCTTCAACATCGATACGCAGCTTTCGGAAGATAAGCTCTCGGTAATCGAGGTTGTTCCCAACCTAAAGAACGCCTCGCTCTCGGAGCTAAAGGTTAGCATATTTGATTACGTTCCGCCCACCACCATGTTTTGGCTGGAGGAGATGGACTACCTGCATCGCCGTTTCGTAGAGATTGACACCAACACCGATGTTCGCAAGATAGAATCTGTTCATGCCGGTAATGGAGAAAAGGGTGAATGGATAATTACTCCCGACGATCTGGTTGATGGGGTACAACGCCACATTTCTATATCGCTATCTCCTTCGAGCTACCTGAAGGCGGAAAAGATGGTAGAGTTCTCCACCATGCCGCAGCCAACTTTCAACAAGAACTTCGAGCTGCTGGCTGATACCATAATGGAGAACAACGAACGGGGGTACACTACCTGCTTGCTCTCCGAGAATGAGGCTCAGGTGGAGCGTCTGCACAACATCTTCGACTCCATCACCAAAAAGCATATAGAGTTCGACTACATACCCGTTGCGCTGCACGAGGGCTTTGTCGACCACTCTGCAAAAATCTGCTGCTACACCGACCACCAGATATTTGAGCGCTACCAGAAGTATAAGCTACGCGGCGAGCTTAACAAGAGCGAGGCCATCACCATTCAGGAGCTAAGCAGCCTGCAAATCGGAGACTACGTGGTGCATATCGACCACGGTGTAGGCGTGTTTGGCGGTCTGGTAAAAACGGAGGTTAACGGTAAGATGCAGGAGGCTATTAAGCTTGTTTACCGCGATAGCGACGTGCTGTTCGTGAATATTCATGCACTGCACCGCATCTCGAAGTTTAAGAGCAAAGATGGCGAACCTCCAAAAATATATAAGCTGGGTAGCGGTGCTTGGCAAAAGCTGAAGGCTCAGGCTAAGAAGAAGGTTAAGGATATCGCCAAGGATCTGATTGCACTCTACTCTCAGCGTCGAGCGTCGCGTGGCTACCAGTTCTCGCCCGACTCGTTTATGCAGTACGAGCTCGAGGCTTCGTTCATCTACGAGGATACGCCCGACCAAATGCGCACCACCAAGGCCGTTAAGGAGGATATGGAGGGCGAGCTGCCAATGGATCGCCTGGTTTGTGGTGATGTGGGCTTTGGTAAGACAGAAATAGCAATCCGTGCCGCTCTTAAGGCTGCTGCTGACAGCAAGCAGGTTGCCGTGTTGGTTCCAACCACCATTTTGGCGCTTCAACACTACAAAACATTTAGGGATAGGCTTAAGGAGTTTCCTGTAAAGGTTGATTTTGTAAGCCGCCTAAAGTCTGCCAAGCAAATAAAGGATACGCTTAAGGAACTTGCCGAAGGTAAGATAGATATTCTTATAGGTACGCATCGTGTAATTGGCAAGGATATCAAGTTTAAGGATCTGGGCTTGCTGATTATCGACGAGGAGCAGAAGTTTGGCGTATCGGCTAAGGAGAAACTACGTCAAATGAAGCACGACGTGGATACGCTAACGCTTACCGCAACGCCAATTCCGCGTACGCTCCAGTTCTCGCTTATGGGCGTTCGCGACCTGTCCATCATAC
Source organism: Acetobacteroides hydrogenigenes (assembly GCF_004340205.1). NCBI lineage: Bacteria > Pseudomonadati > Bacteroidota > Bacteroidia > Bacteroidales > Rikenellaceae > Acetobacteroides > Acetobacteroides hydrogenigenes. Next base: position 12,021 of record NZ_SLWB01000026.1, on the reverse strand, counting down.
AAACTCCACCGCCCAACCGCCATCCGGTATCTACCGAAGTGCACACGTTTAACGAGGAGATTATTCGCGAAGCTATAACCTACGAGCTCGATAGGGGAGGACAGGTGTTCTTCGTGCACAACCGTGTGATGGACATCTTGGAGATTGAGAACTACGTAAAGAAGCTTGTGCCAGGTGTAAAAACGCTGGTTGCTCACGGTCAAATGGAGCCCGACAAGCTCGAAAAGACGATGATGGCCTTCATCGATGGTGATGCTGATATTCTTTTTGCAACATCAATTATTGAGTCGGGACTGGACATCCCTAACGCCAACACCATCATCATAAATAACGCTCACCAGTTTGGACTTAGCGATTTGCACCAGCTTCGTGGGCGTGTTGGACGTTCGAACAAAAAGGCATTTTGCTACTTGCTGGCTCCTCCGGTTGCAGGTTTACCCCAGGATTCGCGCCGTAGGCTAAAGGCTATCGAGGATTTCTCCGATCTAGGTAGCGGTTTCAACATAGCCATGCAGGACTTGGATATCCGTGGAGCCGGAAATCTTTTGGGAGGAGAGCAAAGCGGATTTATTGCCGAGATAGGTTTCGAGGCATACCATAAGATTCTCAACGAGGCTATTCAGGAACTAAAAGATTCCGAGTTCCGTTACTTGTTTGAAGGTAGTGCCGAAACACCAGAGAAACCGCACGACATCACCTTTGTTACCGACTGTCACATCGATACCGATATGGAGTTGCTGTTGCCCGATGCCTATATCGGCAGCATCCCCGAAAAGATTCGCCTGTACCGTGAACTCGATGCAATTGAGGATGAGGAGGAACTCGAAAAGTACAAGGCTCGCCTTATCGATCGCTTTGGTCCAATGCCGCTCGAGGTAGAGCAGCTGCTTCATGTCGTTAAGCTGCGTCGTCTGGCTATGTCGTTGGGCTTCGAAAAGATCATCCTTAAAAATGGCATCATGATTACCTATTTTATATCTAACCAGATGTCGGGGTACTACCAAATGCCGATGTTTGCTAAGCTAATCGGCTATCTGCAATCGCAACCTAAAAACTTTAAGGTAAAGCAGACCCCTGATAAGCTCTACATTTCAATACCAAATGTAAAGGATGTTGATGTGGCTTATACAATTCTGAATAACATGAAACAGGCAACCCTATGAATCTAATTATAGATGTTGGAAATACGGCTATTAAGCTCGCTGCAATTAGAGATTTGGCAATTGTTGACGTTATAAGGGTTAATAGCTGGAATGATGAGTCGGTAATTCAGTTTCTTGCTAAATATGGAAATTTTGACAATGGCATCATTTCTTCGGTAAGAGACGACGCTCCCCCTGAATTCTTAAACACCTTTGTAGAAGGAAAATTTTTGTTATTTAACCATAAAATACAGGTTCCCATTGCAAATGGGTATGAAACTCCTAATACATTAGGCCTCGACAGGTTGGCAGCAGCAGTTGGGGCAAACAATATTTTCCCCCATACAAACGTTCTTGTTGTTGATTGCGGAACGGCAATAACCATTGACTTTGTATCTGCTATTGGACGTTTTGAGGGAGGCAATATTTCGTTAGGGCTAAATACCCGATTTAAGGCGCTTTCTAGCTTCACCTCAAAGCTGCCGCTAGTCGATATTGCTGATGGATATCCTCTTATTGGAAAGAATACGACCGATGCAATTAGGGCAGGCGTACTTAACAGCACAATATTCGAATTGGATACCTATATTGAGCTATTTAGTGGGCTTTATCCTGATTTAAAGGTTATATTTACTGGTGGAGATGCATTTTTCTTTGATGGAAAATTAAAAAATACCATATTTGTCGTTCCCAATTTGGTAGTCCAAGGGTTGAACCGAATTTTAGAGTATAATGTTTAAAAGAACTTTACGTACATCTTTTCTAATTCTTTTTGGAGTTTTTTCACTTATAGCTAATGCTCAAGAGTATAGCAAAAACTTCTATTCGCCTAATACCATTTATGGTATAGGGCAGTTATCGCTCCCTGGATTTTCAAACACACGTGGAATGGGGGACGCAGGAATTGGTCTTCGAAGCAGATTCATGATCAACCACCTAAATCCTGCGGCTCTTACAGCTCAGGATACCACTACTTTTATTGTAGACTTTGGTATTGAAAGCAACAATATTTATGCATCAACAAGCAGCAAGAATACCAGTTTTAACGGATTTTCTGTTGACCATATATCAATGGCATTTCCTATCTCAAAAAGGCTGTTTACTGCCTTGACTTTCCAGCCTATGACGCAGGTTGGTTATCGTGTAACTATAGATGAAACCGATCCCAAGGTTTTGGCAAATATTGGGAATGTTAGTTACGAGTATAATGGTAAAGGAGGTATTAATATTGGTCAGATAGGGCTTGGTGCGAAGATAATAGAGGGTTTGTCGGTAGGTGCAAATTTGAATCTCTATTTTGGTTCTATCGATCGCAACTATAACACAGTATTTCCTGCAACAAACTCGCTCTACCTTTCAACTTCTACCGCTAGTAAGGTTATGGTGTCAAATTTTGGATTCTCTACAGGTGTTTCATACGCTCATAAGATAAGCAAGGAAAAATTCTTAAACTTCGGTCTTATTTATCAACCCAAGTTGAATATATCGGCGAAGTACGATGAGCTGACTACGGTGACATCGAATCCTACTGACACTATAAAGTACCTTAATAAGGATGTTAGTTTTGGAATTCCTACAAGGATTGGAATAGGGGCATCCTATGGTAAAACAGACAGGTACGCATTCTCTTTTGACTATGAGTTTGCACAATGGAACAAGGTTACCCCTCTAGATAAGATGTCGGAGTACGTGAATACCAACTCCGTTAGAGCGGGCTTTGAGATTACACCAAACATTCTCGATTTTCGTAACTACTTTAACAGGGTAACCTATAGGGTTGGTTTGCGTTATAACGATGTGTACTATAAAGTTAAAGGAAATAAAACTAACGACATTGCAGTTACTGCGGGTTTTGCATTTCCGATAAAGGGATTATCTTATCTTAATACCTCTTTCGAATTTGGGAAACGTGGTACGAAAGTTGATGGAAGCGTAAAAGAGAACTACTTTACCTTTACGGTAGGTGTTTCGCTGTTCGATCGTTGGTTCCTAAAACCGATGTTTGACTAATTAAATGTCCTAATATAACTGTAGCATGAAAAGTAAACTGGTAAAATTGGGAGTTTTCGCCTTCCTTAGCGTTATGGCGTTGAGCTCCTCTGCTCAATCATATCTAGGGAATCCTCGATATGGTGCTGATACCGCCACACGAAAAATTTGTGCCCTAAACCTAAGCTTGTATAGTGATGGATTTAAATCAGGCGACTTTAAGGGTGCATATAAGTATTGGAAAGTTGCGTATAATATTTGCCCAGGTGCATCGTTAGCAGCTTTACAAAGAGGTAGAACTATTTATCAAAGCTTCATTGAGTCTGCTCCAAATGAGGCTGCAAAGCAAGCCTATGTTGACACTTTGTTGAGCCTATACGATGCTCGTATGAAGTATTTCCCAACGGATGTTCCCAAGGCGATGGAGTTTAAGGTTAGGGATTTGTTGTTTTATAGGCCAGATCAAGCTCCAAAGGCGCTAACAATGATTAAAGATCTTATTACAAGCCAGGGAGATGCTGCTAATGCAGAGGTTATTGCTTATGGAATGCAAATCACCAGCGATCTTTACCAAAAGAAGGAGGTAACCGCTGATCAGGTGATGGATTACTATTCTACGAATGGGGCTATCGTTGAGAAACAGCTTGCTGCAGATCCAAGCAATGAGGAGTTGAAGAAGGCAAAGGAGTCGTTGGATGTAATCTTTGTTCAGTCGGGGGTTGCTAATTGCGATAATCTTATAGCTTTATACACTCCTAAGCTAGAGCAAAATCCAGCCGATGTTGAACTTTTGAAGAAAATCGTATCTCTATTTGGAGCAAACCGCTGTACTAAGTCAGAAGTTTACTTTAAGGCTGCTGCAGCCCTTCAAAAGGCTGAGCCAAGCCCAGAAGGAGCGCTTAACCTTGCTCGTTTATTGGTAGATAGAGGCGAATATAGCAAGGCAATCCCTTACTACAAGGAGGCTGCTAATGCTCAACCAAATAATGTAGAAAAGGCTAATATTCTTCTCCTTGCTGCTGATGCAATGCTAAAGACTGGTGACAAGCACGATGCAAAAGCTCTTGCTAATCTTGCATTAGATGCAAATCCTAATAGCGGGTTAGCCTACATCATTATTGCAAACATCATTGGCTCTCAAAAGTGCCAAGGTGCCGATCCAGTTATTAGTGCAGGTCCTTATTTCGTTGCTGTTGATTACCTCCGCAAGGCAAAACAGGTAGATCCTTCTGTTGCCGCTGATGCAGACAGGCTTATTAGCAACTACTCTGCAGGTTTCCCTAGCAAGACAGACCTGTTTAGCTACGCATACGAAGAAGGAAAAGTTATCACTGTTGGCTGTGGTATCAACGAAAGAACAGTTATTAGAGCTCGATAGTTTTAAACTCTATTATGCGAAATTACTCTTCGCTTTGTAAAAAGATTATGGTAGCATCTGCAATTGCAGGTGCTGCCTTTTTAGTATCGTGTAAGAGCGATATTGAGACGGTTAAGGCAATTTCCAACTTTGAGAACAAGCCAACCGAAACCTTGGAAAACTTTAAGATGACCTATTCGGAAGGAGGGTTCTACAAAATGGAAGTTTCGGCTCCAATTGTTCAGCGCTACTCTATGAGGAATCCTGTCGTTTCGGAGTTTAGGCAAGGTATTAAAGTGGTTACCTACAATCAAGCAGGGCAAAAGATTGCGAGTATAACCTCGAAATATGCAATATACCACGAAGACCAGAAACTTTGGGAGGCTCGAGGTAATGTTGTGGGCAAGAACAATAAAGGCGAAACGCTCTATACCGAGAAACTTTACTGGAATCAGGTTACCCGTCGTGTATCTACAAATGTTTTCGTAAGAGTGGTAAAACCAGATGGAAACAGTAGTACAGGAGAAGGGATTGATGCCGACGAAAAGTTCCAGAACTACAACGTTAAAAAACCTAGGCTTACTGGATTTTCTTTATAAAATGCATCGACATGCAAATCTCCGAACGTAAGAATAAGCTATGGATGTGGATATGGGCAGCAATGTCCATTTTTCTTTTAGGTTATACCACATTTGCCTTTATCGCGATTGATAGCGGGATGGGATTTCGCGTCCTTGTGCTAGCTCTTCTATCTTTAGTGATGTTTATTTTGCGGTATAAGCTAAGCAAACGACAACGAGTGTAATGGAGGCGAATCTTGCCATTGCCATTTTGATGCTTGCCATTTCTGCCTTTTTTTCGGGAATGGAGATTGCTTTTTTGAAATCCAACAAGCTAAGGATAGAGCTAGATCGCAAGCACGGTAAAACCTATGCCAGCATTGTTGATATCTTCATAAAGCATCCGGGACAATTTGTTGCTACGCTACTGGCGGGTAGTAGCATAGCGCTGGTAGCGTATGCGCTGTGTGTAATTAGGATTGTGGAGGAACTGCTCGCGCAACATGTAGATTCCGAAGCTGCGGTTATTATAGCTGGCATTCTTGTTTCAGCAAGTGCTTTTCTTTTGGCAGCAGAATTTCTTCCCAAGAGCCTATTTAGGTCAAATCCTAACCTTTTCCTAAGGCTATTTATAGCCCCAGCGGTGCTGCTCTACATCCTGTTATATCCAATTGCCACATTCGTTACGTGGATGGCGGTGCGCATCCTAGGGCTGTTTAGGCTTCAGGTAAAGCGGGCAGATGCCGTACCCGTTTTCGATGCCGTTGATTTGGCTAAGCTCGTTAACGATTCGGAGCATAGCGGTGTGGCCCATAAGCACGACCTGAAGATCTTTCAGAACGCTCTAGATTTTTACGAAGTAAAGGTTCGTGATCGGATGATTCCGCGAACCGATATAAAAGCCCTAGAGGTTGATGCATCTATAGAGGTGCTCAGGCAGCTTTTTGTTGTCAGCAACTTTTCTAGAATTCCGATCTACAAGGATACAATTGACAATATAATCGGCTACGTAAACTCGAAGGATCTTTTTAAGAAACCGAAAACGATCCGGCAGATGCTGCTTCCCATTAGCTTTGTTCCCGAAACAATCAGCGCCCAAAAGATGCTGGCTCGCTTCATAAAGGAGCAGAAATCGATTGCGGTAGTTGTTGATGAGTTTGGCGGAACGGCCGGATTAGTTACCATTGAAGACATTATAGAAGAGATATTTGGCGATATAGAGGATGAGCACGATGAAAAGGATACCGTTGAAAAGCGTTTGAAGGATGGCTCGTTCTTATTATCAGGAAAGCTAAAAGTTGACACCCTTAACGAACGGTACGGATTAGGGATTCCGGAATCCGACGAGTATGATACGTTGGCCGGTTTCATCCTATACAATAACGAGAGTATTCCATCACCAAGCGATACGATTGCAGTTGGAAACTTTAAGGTTAAGATTCTGAGGATGTCTTCAACTCGAATTATATTAGTACATTTGTCCATTCAGGAATAAAAAACGGCATAAATCCATTTGCTTTGTGGCCGATTTTACTATATTCGTGGTCTCAAAAAAAAAGATTAAACTAAATTAAATATTTTCATGGCAACACTAGAAAAGATTAGAAGCCGCATGGGCGTTTTGGTTGCTGTAGTAATTGGTTTTGCTCTAATTGCCTTCATATTAGGGGATCTTGTTAATTCGGGAAGTACGCTCCTGAACAGCTCTAAAATGACGTTGGCCGAGGTTGATGGGCATAAAATATCAATTACTCAATTCCAGAACAGGCTCGACGAGATGACCGAAACGCAAAAGCTTATTTCGGGCAAGCAGTCGTTCACCGACGAGGAGATGGCGGCTCTAAGAGATCAGGCTTGGGAAGAGATGATTCGTGAAACGGTGCTCGACCAAAAGCTCGCTGAAGAAGGCGTGGCGGTTTCTGAAACCGAAATGGTTGACCTTATTCAAGGAAACAACATCTCGCCAGTTGTTCGCAACTTCTTCCAAAACCCACAGACAGGTATGGTTGATCGCGAGCAAATTGTCGCTTTTGTAAAAAGCATCGAGGCAAAGAATGCTGATCCAACACGTTTGTTGTACTGGAAGTATATCAAAGATCAGGTGAAAATAGAGAGGCTTACCCGCAAGTATGCTTCGCTTGTACAGCGCTCGTTGTACGTAACCTCTTTGGATGCAAAGCGCGCTTTGGCTGCTGATGCCAACAAGTATAGCATTCGCTTTGTTGCGCAAAACTTCTTTACAATACCAGACTCTTCAGTAAAGGTTACCGATGCCGACCTTAAGGAGTACTACAATAAGCATAAAAAAATGTTCCAGCAGGAAGTGGGCCGCGATATCGAGTATGTTGTATTCGACGTAAGGCCTTCAAAGGAAGACTTTGCTGCAGCTCAGCAGTGGGTTGCTACAGCCGAGCCCGAGTTCGCTGCTGCTCAGAATCCTGCTCAGTACGCTCAAAATAACACCGACAAGAGCTACGATCGCTACTTCAAAAAGGGAGAACTGGCCGCTAAGCTAGATACCTTTGCATTTAGCGCTAGCACGGCATCGTTCCTTAAGCCTTACTTTGATGGAAACTCCTTCATCATGGCTCGTATTGCCGATGTTAAGATGATGACCGACTCTGTTAAGGCTCGTCATATCCTTGTAACTGGAAATGGTAACGTTGCTGCAACTCAAAAGCTGGCCGACAGCTTGATGAAGGCCGTTAAAGCCGGTGCTAACTTCGCAGAGCTTGCCCAAAAGTACTCGGCCGATCAAAACTCTGCTGCAAAAGGTGGCGACATGGGCTGGTTGCATAGAGGACAAGTGGATGATTCTACTCTAATGGCTGCTTCGGGCTCTGTAAAGGTTCTTCAGGCACAAGACGGGTTCCACGTGCTTCAGGTTACCGATAAGGGTGCTGCTAATAAGCGCGTAAAGCTAGCCGTAGTTCAGCGCGATGTTATTCCTAGCAGCAATACGGTTCAAAGCGTGTACAACATGGCCAACAGCTTTGTGGCCGACTGTAAAAACTTGGAAGATTTCAATGCTCAAGTGGCAAAGCAAAAGCTTAACAAGCGCGTTGCTTCTCGCTTAAGCCCTAACGAGCGCACTATATCTGGCCTAAACAGCCCCCGCGAGATTATCCGTTGGGCTTACGAAGCCGATAAGGGCGATATCTCGAAGGTATTTGAGCTAAAGGATCAGTTTGTAGTTGCTGTTCTTACTGGCGAACGTGAAAAGGGTATTGCTCCTCTAGAGCAGGTAAAATCGGATGTTGAGTACTTGGTTAAACGCGAGAAGAAGGGCGAAATGCTCGAAGCTAAGATGAAGAAGGAGCTCGAAGGCGTTAATAGCATCGATCAGCTTGCTCAAAAGTTGGGTACCCAAGCTGCAGATGCTGCCGATATCGCATTCAGCTCGTACATCGTGCCTAATGTAGGTATTGAGCCCGCCTTGGTAGCTGCTGCAACCACGGTTAAGCCTAACACCATTAGCAAGCCAGTTGTTGGCCTTAACGGTGTTTACGTTCTTCAGCAAACCGGAAAAGTTGTTGATCCTGCGTTCAGCATCGAATCGGAAAAGGTTCGCATTAGCAGCATGAACGGTCAACGCTCGGTTTACCAATCGTACGACGCGCTTAGAAAAGCTGCTGGAATCGAAGATTTCCGCTACCGTTTCTACTAGTAGAATTCAAGATGATATATGGGAGGGAGGCTTAGGCTTCCCTCTTTTTTTATAGCCATAGATACCTATAAAGGCGAAATCTCTTTTCTCCAGCTGCGGACACCTGTAGCAGACCTGAAATGCCTCTCCGCTGCTGGCGGAATTTAATTTCCGTGATGAAATGTTCTTCCGCCGGCAGCGGATTCGCGTTGCAGAGCTGAAATGTCTTTCCGCTGGCAGCGGATTCGTTTTGATGAGCTGATATATCTTCCCGCTGAATGCGGATTCGTTTTGTAGAACTGAATTATCTTTTCAACGAATGCGGATTTGTTTTGCAGAGCTGAAGTATCTTTTTGACGAACTAATATTCTTATTTAAAGGATTAAAATATTGGTCCGACGAACGGAGTTGTTTGTATTATAGATGGAAACGTTTTTTTCTAGAATGGGGAAACCCTCTTCTTTTGCGTAGCACCGTTCCTTTTTGTGCTGAAGTCGTCTTCCCGTATGTAAAGTCTTTGGTGGTAGTCTGCTTAGGGGAATTTACTTGCGGCGACTCCATATTTAAAGATAATTAAGATTCGCAATCCTCATTCAACCAAATTCCCTTGTGGTGTATGGTTCTTTAAGCATACGAAGAAGGGCATTCCATAAACAGGAATGCCCTTCTTTATATGCTACTTTCGTTTCTTTTACCTGTCGAAGGTAAGCCTCATGCCAAGCTGCTTGTCGCAAACAACGCCATCGCTGTAGGCAATTTCGCCGTTTACAAAGGTGGTCTTTATGCGGTTGGATAGCGTAACACCATCGAAGGGCGACCAGCCACACTTGTAGAGGATGTTTTCCTTAGAAATAGTCCAGGAGTTAGATGGATCAACCAGCACCAAATCGGCAAAGTGTCCCTCGCGAATGAAGCCGCGCTCGGCCACCTGAAAGAGGGTAGCAGGGGCGTGGCACATCTTATTAACAACCTCTTCGATGGTGTAGAAGCCCTGTTTGGCCAGCTCGAGCATTAGGGTTAGCGAGTGCTGAACGGAAGGGCCTCCCGATGGGGCGGTAAGGTATGGATTCGATTTTTCCTCGAAGGTATGAGGGGCATGATCGGTTGCTACCACGTCGAGCTTACCTGCCTTCAGCGCATCTCGAAGCGCATCTCTATCTGCTTCCGATTTAACCGCAGGGTTCCACTTTATGAAGTTTCCTCGTTGGGCATAATCCTTATCGCTAAACCAGAGATGGTGAACGCACACCTCTCCGGTGATTTTTTTCTCGGCAAGTGGCTTGGTGTCGAATAGGGCCATCTCTTCCCTTGTAGATAGATGCAGTACGTGAAGTCTAGAGCCGTACTTGGAGGCTAGGCTAATGGCCAAATCGGTTGATCGGACGCATGCCTCGTTGGATCGGATTAGCGGATGCGCCTCTACGGGGATTGCCTCTCCGTAACGAGCCTGAAATTCGGCAAGATTACGGCGAATGGTAGCCTCTTCCTCGCAGTGGGTGGTAACGATGGTAGGGCTTTCTGCAAAGATTCCTTCAAGGGTTTTGCGCTCGTCCACTAGCATGTTGCCCGTGCTCGATCCCATAAAAACCTTAACGCCGCAGGTCGATTTAGGGTCGATTTTGGAGATGACATCCAAATTCTCATTGGTTGCACCTATATAGAACGAGTAGTTGGCGTAAGATGTCTTAGCGGCAATCTCAAATTTCTCCTCCAGCAGTTCGATGGTGGTTGTGGCAGGTTTGGTGTTGGGCATCTCCATAAACGAGGTAATCCCACCCGCTACCGCAGCTCTCGATTCCGATGCAATGTCGCCCTTGTGGGTTAATCCGGGCTCCCTAAAGTGCACCTGGTCGTCGATAACGCCGGGAAGGAGCAAAAGTCCTTCAGCGTTTATCGTTGTTGCGTCGTTTGCCTCAATCCGATTTTTTGAAACTTTGCTGATGCGCCCATTTTCTACAAGAACATTGCCGATAAATTGGGCTCCTTCGTTGATGATGGTTGCTCCACTAATAAGGTATGCTGCCATTATGCCTTGGGTTTTTCTTTTATCTTACCAAACACACTTCTTAGGCGCATGTTTAGTACGCCCCAAAATGCTTCACCAAATATGCCTCCTGACATCTTTGAAGTCCCCTTTGTTCTATCCCTGAAGATGATTGGTACCTCAGCTATTTTAAATCCTAGCAGGTATGCATTGTACTTCATCTCTATCTGGAATCCGTAGCCCTTCAGCTTAATGGCGTCAAGATTTATGGTTTCCAGAACTTTTCTTCGGTAGCATTTAAATCCGGCAGTGGTATCCTTTACTGGCATTCCTGTTACGTAGCGGACATACGCCGATGCGTAGTACGACATTATAATCCTCCCAATAGGCCACTCAACAACGGTAACGCCGTTTACGTAGCGCGAGCCAATGGCAAGATCAGCACCTTCATGGCAGGCATCGTAAAGGCGAATGAGGTCGTCCGGATTGTGCGAGAAATCGGCATCCATTTCAAAAATGAAGTCGTACTCATGAGCAACAGCCCATTTGAACCCTGTAATATATGCTGTGCCAAGACCGAGTTTCCCGCTTCGTTCAATTAGATGGATTCGCTCGCTGTATTCTGGAATTGCCTGCAGCCTTTTTACTTCCGAAGCTGTACCATCTGGCGATCCATCGTCTATTATAAGTATATGAAAGTTGCCATGGAGGCTTAGTACTTTAGTGATTATCGCTTCGATATTCTCTATCTCATTGTAAGTAGGTATGATAACAACCTTGCTGTCGTTTAGCATAGTGAAATAAGGTGTATTATTGGTTCAAAAATAACCTATTTGAAGTTTAGAACAAATCGTGGCTTATTTTAAGTTCTACTTTTTTGTAGTAATCAACCATTTGTAACTTTTCTCTCGAAAAAGGTTGTGAAAACATTGCAGAGATACTTGCAGATTCAAAAATAAGCGCTACTTTTGCATCCGCTTTCCGAAAGGAAATAAGTTCTTTAAAATCTAAATCGCGATAGTAGTCTTCGAGATTTAAACGTTGCAAAATCGAAATTCAAACTTTGAAAAATAAATTTTGCAGATAAAAAAAAATGACTACCTTTGCATCCGCAATCGACGAAATGTCGCAAGCGAATGTTTAAAATAGAGTTCTTTGAGGCACTGAGAAGAGAAGTACAAGACAAGTCAATTCTAAATTTGATTTACAGACTAGAGTTCGAGTCAAGGATTTAAAAATATCAAAACAATCTTCTACTATGGAGAGTTTGATCCTGGCTCAGGATGAACGCTAGCGGCAGGCCTAACACATGCAAGTCGAGCGGTAGGGGACTTCGGTCCCTG
>NZ_SLWB01000025.1 GCF_004340205.1 Acetobacteroides hydrogenigenes | reverse complement strand
CTCAGAAGTTTTTCAACCACTTCCAGTCCAATGGCTGGCGGGTTGGCGGCAAAACCCCGATGCGCGATTGGATGGCAGCTGCCAGTAACTGGATGATTAACAGCGCAAACTTCGCTAAAGCTCCAGTACAGCAAGTCTTAAACCTTAACCCTCCAAAATCATACAATGATCCATTATAGTACGCCCATAAAGTTCCTTTTTAACAGAGGCAAAAATGCTCCGTTAATGAGGCAGATATGCTCCATTAACGAGGCAAATATGCTCCACTATCGAGGCATATATGCTCCGTTAACGAGGCAAATATGCTCCAATTAAAAATTTCAAACAGCTAATCATGAAGAAGATAAAGTCTACTGAGGCATTTATGCCTCGATTGACCACTACTATATATATATTATTATATAGTATAAGTATTATTATATATTATTTGTTTGTAGTGTTTTTGCCCGGTTCGTACACCTTTGTTTCAAACAATCCTGTAACAACAACTCAATCTCAGCCACTACCAACTTTGGCACTTTCACTATTCCCCACTCACTACTCCCTTTTCCCAAATTTTTCATCTTTCATCCTTTCATTTTTCATCTCTCAGCCATGAACCTCACCGAAACCTTCCAATTCCTGGAGTCTCGTGGCAAGGCCACCCTCAACCCCAGCTTCAAAATCTACCAGGAGGACCACGAGCTAATCCTAAAGCTGCTGGCCTACTTCACCAACAACCTGCAGGCATGCCAGAAGTACGCTATTTCGCAACGTAAGGGGCTAATGCTATCCGGTCCTGTCGGATGTGGAAAAACCAGCCTTATGAGGCTTTTCAACACCCTTCTGCTACCCCAATACAAGTACCAGGTGAAGCCCTGCCGCGATATCAGCTTCGAGTTCAACCGCGATGGCTACTCGATGATCCACAAGTACAGCACCAACTCCTACAGCCGAGGCCAGCACAAGATCTACTGCTTCGACGATTTAGGCACCGAGAACCACCTCAAGTTCTACGGCGTAGAGTGCAACGTCATGGCCGAAATCCTGCTATCCCGTTACGACCAGTTCACACTACATGGTCTCCAAACTCACATCACTACCAACCTTACCAGCATGGACATCGAGGAGCAGTATGGCAAGCGTGTTCGCTCACGCATGAGGGAAATGTTTAACTTATTGGCGTTTGATGTAGAATCAAGAGATAAAAGAATTTAATTGCAGTTGACAATAAAGCTTTTAAATAGTATTTAATTATAAAATGTCAACAAATTATTTCTTTTACTATTTTTACTGAATGCTCGATTACTATAATCTTCACTAACTGTAATGGCCACAAATAGAAATGCAATCATTCGATATCAGGCTCTCGACAAATGCTTTCGCAATCCTGGTCGAAGATATTACATCGAAGATCTTATTGATGCATGCAATCAAGCCATTTATGAATTTTCTGGCATTGAGAATGGTGTAAAACGCCGTAAGGTTCTATGTGATATACGTTTCATGGAAAGTAGTCAGGGGTGGGATATCCCTCTCGTACGTATCAGAGACGGTCACAGAGTCTATTTTAGATACGATGATATAAACTTTTCAATTAATAACCAACCCCTAAACGAAACAGAAGAGAAACATCTCAAGGAGGCAATTCTTACCCTTTCTAGATTTAAAGGATTGCCCCAGTTCGAGTGGATAAATGAAATATCTACCCGTTTAGATGCAAGTATAGGCTCTTCTAAAAGCTCAGTCCAAATCATAGAATTTGAGCAGAACGACTATCTCAAAGGGCTCGAAAATATTACTCCAATATACAATGCCATAGCCTACAAGAAGGCGCTAAAGGTATCCTACAGGAGTTTCAAAAACGACAATCCACAAACAATTACTTTTCACCCTTACTACCTAAAACAGTACAAGAATCGTTGGTTTGCATTTGGTCTTAACGGTGAATTAAATCTTCTGGCTAATCTCGCCTTAGATCGTATTTTAGTCCTTGAAGAAATAAATACACCATTTATCCCTAACACCGAAATTGACTTCAGTGAGTATTTCGACGATGTTATAGGGGTTACCGTTCACAACGAACAAGTTCCGGAAATAATACGGCTAAAGGTGAGCAATATCCTTTATCCGTATATTAAAACTAAGCCCTTGCATGGCTCCCAAAAAGAAAAGTCAAAGGAGGACGAATTTACTCACATCGAACTTAAGTTAATTCCAAACTACGAGTTGGAATCCCTCATACTCTCCTATGGTGAGGGTGTTGAGGTTGTTTCACCCGATAGTCTCCGTACTAAAATCCAAAGCAGACTAGAACAGACCATAAAAAATTATCAATAAACAATGCAGTTTCCCTGCATAATTGTATAACACCTTTGCTTTATGAACAGTATATCATTCCAAAATTTTCGACGCTTCATCAACTTCCCAACACTCGAATATGGTGGTATTACCATGCTGGTTGGTAAAAACAACTCAGGTAAGTCAACAATGGTAAAGGCTCTTCTACTTATTCACGACTTTCTAAAATCAAAATCAATCGAAAGTTTTACATTTGGAAATAGTGTTATAGAGGATGCCAATATCGTCACATTCAAAAGGGCTCTAAATAATAGTGCCAAAATCAATAAAGAAGAATATATCATTTTTACCAATCGCATAGGACAATTTGAAGTTGACGTTCTTATTACAGGCGAAGATGATAAAACAAATGCAGAAATTATCAAGTTTGTTATCAGAGATTTATTTAATGGATTTCAGTTTGTTATCGAGCCAAAGAAGTCATCAGTTATATTTATCAATAAACCTATCGATAATAGCAGAGATGAAGAGAGTATTTTAACCAATATAGAAAGCAAAATAGCGGAATTAACAGAGATAATCGAGCATAGCGAACTAAAAAAATCGAGCAAAGAGTATATCGAACTTATAGACACTCGTTCTATGTTCATTAAGAAGAAGGACGAACTTCTCAAGAGGTTGGATATTTGTGAAACTAGTGATTCAGAGGAGGTCGAGGATGGTGATTCAATTATTGATGAAGATTTTAGCAATGACTTTATTCTGGCTTCGTTTTTTTCTAACGTAAAAGATTTAAATAAAATTCTTGACGAAGCTATTGTTGAAATAATAAATAATCAATACAAACCGGAATTTATAAAAAGTCAAGAAAAGACTTTGGTTTCTACAATATTTGCTGATTTAAGAGCATTTTATCATGCTGAGAAAAAAGTTAGAGATGCTATAAAAGCATACAACCAAACAATCGACAACCTAGCTCTAGTATACCTTGGCGCCAACCCCGCCAAGCAATCAGCCCTCTTTGCCATTAGGGATAAAAACAACGCGCTTGCTCAAGCTATTCATGAGTACAAGCAGCTAAACATCGATAAGGACAAAGGCAAGGATGCCTACAAATTCATCGAAAAGTGGATGAAACTGTTTGAGGTGGGCGACTCCTTCACTGCCGAACTACATGCTGGCGAAGCCTACGAGGTATTAGTGTCAGATAAAAACTCACAAATAGCCTTAGCCGATAAGGGCATGGGTTCCATTCAAGCCATGCTGCTTATTGTTCGTCTAGGTTGCATTATCGCTAAGGCTCAGAAATTCAAGAAAGATTATACAGTTTTAATTGAGGAACCTGAATTAAATTTACATCCAAAACTTCAGAGTCTTCTTTCTGAACTTTTCTATGAAGTTTACGACAAGTATAATATTAAGTTGATTATTGAAACCCACTCAGAATACTTAACTCGTAAATCTCAAGTAATTGTAGCTGAAAACGATTTAGAAGTATCTCCTAATATAAACCCTTTCAACCTATTCTATTTTCCCGAAGAAGGTAATCCTTATAAGATTGGATATAATTCTGACGGCTCAATATCTCCGAATTTTGGGAGTGGATTTTATGATGAAGCATCATTACGTACATTAGAACTAATGAAAATTAAAAGACAAAGAAATAACTAATGTTCACCATATTCGCCGAAAAGGAAATCTTTGAAAATATTGTTATTTTCAACGAAGACTCACCAAATTGGTTCAAGATTTTCTGCAATCATGCAGATATATGTCTTAATATTACAGATCAAGAACTTGATGCTGAGATTGATGCTGAAACTCCAATTTCGATATTTGTAAATCTAACAGGAGGTAAAAGACCAATAGCTCTAAAACCATTTTTTGACAGTATATATGATGATAATTCAATAATCAAAGAAAAACCAAGGTCTGCATTCTTTTTAAACTATGATACTATTACGACTGAATCATTGCAAAAAAACTATGGTGTAATTGTTCAAAGTGCCCAAAATATTGAAGATAACATATTAAAAGGAACATATTACAGAGATCTTCCAAAAGATAAAATATTCGAAGATCATAAAAATAAAGGATGGAAAAATTTAGTAAGTATTCCACTTCCTCCCTCAAATGCTCTAGTAATTACAGATGATTTTCTATTTGCAGATGAAGAAAGAGGAGAAACTGTTGGTAAATCAAATTTAATACAATTAGTTGATGCTTTTTTACCACCAACTCTAAAAATAGATTTTCACCTTACTGTATTTGCAAATGACAATAATAAATCACAGGAATGGTGTGAAAAATTAACAAGTGAATTACAGTCTGCTATTTCTTCCTTAAGACCATATTCAATTATTTTTGAGGTTGTTTTTACAAAAACCATTCATAAAAGAAGGTTAATGCTAAATTACATCAACTCAGTCTGCGATAAAGGATTTGCAGTATTTAAAGTAAAAGACAATAAAACAGTAAGAAGCAAAAATGATTTTAGATGCGATAGAATTTTTAATAGGATAGAGCCACACGAAGGTGATACTGACTTTATATCTATTGAATCTGATTTAATAGATTTAAAATCTAACTACCGTTCAATTGCTGCATATATTAACAATCGAGGTGCAACTCAAAATTTCAGAATTCTCGGAAATTATAACAATGATATGTCGTTAATAAACAGGCTTTTAAATGACGTATAAAAGTATATTTCTAAATTTCCCATAACAGTGCACGTCTAGTGCACTATTAAGTGTTTACTTTGTACCACAATCCAAAACGACAAATCCAAAACCAATGAGCAATAACAAGGTGGACGTAAAGTTCATTTTCGAGATAACCGATAAGGTACTCTGGAATACCTTCAAAAAGAACGAGATTGGCGACGTGCTCCTCCCTTTCGTTGTTATCCGTCGCCTCGACTGTATCCTCGCCCCTGTAAACGAAAAGGTACGCAAGGCCTATATCGACTTTAAGGATAAGGTACCCGAGGATAAACTCGACCCAATCCTTCGCAAGGCTGCTGGTGGTTTACAGTTCTATAACACGTCGAGGCACACCCTCGAAAGCCTTAAGGAGAATACTAAAACCATCGAAATTGACTTCAACAACTACCTCAACGGGTTCAACCAAGAGGTGAAGGATATCATCGAGAACTTCCAGTTCGAAAAGATTATCGGTCGTCTTATCAAGAACAAGCTGCTCTACCAGATGATAGATGCCATCTGTAAGGTCGACCTCAGCCCCGAAACGGTTGATAACCACTCAATGGGATACATCTTCGAGGAGTTGATTCGTATCTCCAACGAGCAGAGCAATGAAACCGCAGGGGAGCACTTTACCCCCCGCGATGTTATCGACCTCATGGTACGCGTTGTTTTCAGCACCGAAAAGGAGAAGCTCTCGCAACCCGGAACCATACGTACCATCTACGACCCAGCGATGGGGACAGGGGGTATGATAAATCTCGCTAAAAACTATGTGCTCGATGTGCTTTGCGCCGATACAGACACCAAGCCCATTCTAAAAACGTTTGGACAGGAGATTAACGAGCAATCCTATGCCATCGCAAAATCCGAGGCGCTTATCACCGGCGAGAATGTCGACAATATCCGCCATGGCAACTCCTTTACCCAAGATAGGTTTACGGGTAAGCACTTCCACTACCAGTTTGCCAACCCACCCTATGGGGTAACATGGGCTAAGGATGCCAAGTTTATCCAAAACGAAAGCGCCAACCCTGCCGGTCGCTTCTATGCGGGACTACCTCGCACCAGCGATGGTCAGCTGCTGTTCGTTCAGCACATGGTGAGCAAGATGGAGCGCGAGGGCGGTAAAATTGCGGTTGTCACTAATGGTTCACCCCTCTTTACGGGCGATGCAGGTAGCGGCGAGAGCGAAATCCGCAAATGGATTATCAAGAACGACTGGCTCGACTGTATCATAGCCCTACCTAAAGACCTCTTCTACAACACGGGTATCAACACCTACATCTGGTTTCTGGATAATAACAAGCCTGCCCACCGTCGCGGCAAGGTGCAGCTCATCAATGCCAACGTTCCTGAGGATAAGGAGAATAAAATCGTTGGCTTCTGCCGCCCCGAAAAGCGTAGCCTTGGCAACAAGCGCAACAAAATTGAGGATTTCCACATCGACGAAATCGTAAGGATTTACAACGCCTACGAGCAAGGTCCCTACTGCAAAATCTTCGATAACGACTTCTTTGGCTTCTACCAAATAACCATCGAGCAGCCCGAGTACGACAGCAAGGGGAAAAAGGTGAAAGACCGCAGCGGCAACCTTAAACCCGACAGCAAGAAGCGCGATAGGGAAAACATCCCCATGAACGTAGATATCGAGGAGTACTTCGCCACCGAGGTGCTGCCCCATGTGCCCGATGCCTGGATCGACTTCACCAAAACCCGTATTGGCTATGAGGTAAACTTTACCAAGTACTTCTACGAGTACAAGAGCCTGCGCCCATCTTCCAAAATTAAGGCCGAAATCGAAGCCCTCGAGTTTGGTACCCCAAACCAAAAGGGCATTACCCAACTGCTAAAGGAGCTGCTAGGATAATGAAGCCATACGAAAAATATAAGAACAGCGGGATTGAGTGGTTAGGTGAAATACCTGAGCATTGGCGACCTATAAAACTTAAATTCAACTCTACGACAAAATTTAGTAGTGTTGATAGGCATGAATTTGAAGATGAACTGTCAGTCTCAATTTGTCATTACCCTGATGCTTATAATAATCAAAAAATTAACAAAAGTTCAAAACTCAGCAAAGGAACTTGTAATGCTAAAGAATTTGAAAACTATTCATTAGCAAAGGGTCAAGTTATTATTACGAAAGATTCAGAGAGTGCAAACGATATTGGCATTCCTACATTTATTGAGGAGGATATTCCTAACTCAGTTTGTGGATATCATTTAGCTATTATAGAATCAGATTCTAACAAACTAATATCTAATTTCTTATTCAGATTTATTCAGTCATCTCAAGTTAAAGCTTATTTCGAAACTAATTCAAATGGCGTTACACGCTTTGGATTAGGAAAATCAACAATAGAGTGTCTAACAGTTCCACATCCTCCAATCCATGAACAAACCCAAATAGCCAAATACCTCGACCACCAAACCTCCATTATCGACGAGCTTATTGCCCAAAAGGAGCAGCTCATAACACTCCTTAAGCAAAAGCGCCAGACCGTTATTAACGAGGCCGTTACCAAAGGGCTCAACCCTAACGCAAAAATGAAGGATAGCGGCATTGAGTGGCTGGGGCAGGTGCCAGAAAATTGGAAACTTGTTAAATTTAAATACATAGCCAAAATTCGTAATGGTAAAGACCAAAAACCAGTTGAAATTGAAGAAGGTGGATACCCCGTTTTAGGTACAGGGGGCGAATTTGGGCGTGCTTCTGAATATCTTTATGACAAACCTTCAGTTTTATTAGGAAGAAAAGGTACTATTGACAAACCTCAATATGTTGAAGAACCATTTTGGACTGTAGATACATTATTTTATACTGAAATAAGAGAGAATTGTATTCCTTTGTTTGTTTTCTATTTATGCCAGCAGATTCCCTTTCAACTGCTTCAAGAGAGTAGTGCTGTACCTAGTATGACTCAAGACAATTTGAACAATGTTTTTCTATGCAAACCATCACTTGAAGAACAAAATGAAATATGCTCATACCTACAAAAGAAAACAAATGATTTCGATATCCTAATTGAAAAATCGACTAAACAAATTGAAAACCTCAAAGAATACCGCCAATCCCTAATCTCAGAGGCAGTAACAGGCAAGATTGATTTAAGAGATTGGCAACCTAACGAGTAGAAGCACATGGTAACACCCGAAGATATTAAGCTGTTGGCCGCCTCGGGTGAAGGCTACAACGCAGAGTTCAAGGTATCGGTTCCCTCCAAGGTAAAGGATATTACCGAGGAGGTTTGCGCCTTTGCCAATGCGGCAGGCGGTGTTGTGCTTATTGGCGTAAACGACCAAAACCAAATTGTTGGCGCCCCAATTGATAACGCCAAACGCTCTTCCATTCAAAACAGCCTAAGCGAGATTTCACCCCCGCTCTCCTGCTCGCTTTCGGTGGTTGAGGTGGATGGTAAATCCATTGGGGTTATCGAAGTTCCTTCTGGTCCAAATAAACCCTACGTCTTTTTGGGTTCCATCTTTGTTCGCATTGGCCCCAACTCCCAGAAGTTAACCACTGCCGAGCAGATGCGCGACTTCTTCCAGCAGTCCGATAAAATATACTTCGACGAGGTGGCCTGCCCAGCCTTCCAGCCCTCCGCTATGGTTGACGAGGATTTCCTACAGCACTTTAAGGCCGAATCAAAAATAGGCGCTTACGTCTCCGATGGGCAGATTTTTAGCAACCTTAAGCTGCTTACCGAGTCGGGACAGTTTAAGAATGGCTCTGTTCTTTTCTTTGGTAAGGAACCCAACGCCATAATCGAAACTGCCATCGTTCGTTGCGTTGCCTACAGCGGTTCCGACAAGCGATTCATCACCGACGACAAGTCTTTTGGTGGAAACCTTTACGCTCAATTTAGGCAGTCCATGAGTTGGATTAGCTCCAAACTCGATGTTACTTACGACATAGAAGGTCAGGGGTCTGGCCCTCGAAAGGAGATTTGGGAAATACCCGAAACGGTATTTAAGGAGTCTATTATTAACGCCCTAGCGCACCGCGACTACTACGATAAGGGTGGCTCTATCCTTATCGAAATTTTCGAAGACAGGGTAGAGATTTCCAACCCAGGTGGTTTGGTTAGCGCCATTCCTACAGCCGAGTTTGGTACCAAGAGCTACTCCCGCAACCCTCTTATTTTTGGCCTTTTTGCACGTATGCACTTGGTCGAGAAGTTGGGCTCTGGTATCGTTCGTATGCGCGAGCTCATGAAGGAGGCCAGTCTTCCTTTGCCGCTTTTCAACACGAGTGGTATCTTTACCGTTATTTTACAACGTCCTTCTAAAAGTTCGGTGAAAAGTTCGGTGAAAAGTTCGGTGAAAAGTTCGGTGAAAATCGTGGAAATGATTTGGGAGAACCAGCATATTACCATTGCCGAGATGGCCGAAAGGCTTGGGATTACATCCAGAGCCGTCGAAAAACAGCTCGCCAACCTTAAGGATAAGGGTACCATCAGTCGTATCGGTAGCGATAGCGGTGGATATTGGGTTGTAAATCCTTTAAATGAATAAAGCTTAGATTATGTCAACAGGCACCAGAGAGGAACACTTAGAAGAGCATATCACTCGATACTTAAGTCGCAACATCAATCCCGACTTCTCCGAGTATGTAACAAAAACTACCGCTTGTTACGATAAGGATTTATGCCTAATACAGGAAGACCTCATCGATTTTATTAAGGATACGCAGTTTGAAAAGTATCAAAAAATCGAGGAGCAATATGGTGCCGATACCGACAGAAAAATAGCCTACTATGCTTCGGAGCTCATTCGCAAGGAAAAAAATAAAACGCTTGCCTACTTCCGCATGAAGCTTAAGATATGCGGTCAGCATCTCGATACGGTTTACTTTAAACCCCAGCACGACAAATCGCCTGAGCATTGGGATTGGTACAAAAAAAACCGTCTCACGGTTGTACGCCAGCTCAAGTACTCCCATCAAAACGAGAATTCGGTGGATGTTGTGCTCTTTGTCAATGGCATGCCGGTGGTTACCATCGAACTAAAGAATGCCCTTACAGGTCAATACCTTTCCGACGCCATAAAGCAGTACATCAAAGACCGCGACCCTAAGGAGCCGCTTTTCGAGTTTAAGCGCTGCTTGGTGCACTTTGCGGTTAGCACCGAAAAGGTGGCCATGTGTACTGAGTTAAAAAGGAAAAGCACCTACTTCCTGCCCTTTAACAAGGGATTGGTTAACACCGACGACAACAACTATGCAACAGCTTACCTTTGGGAGGATGTCTTAAACAAAGACTCGTTACTTAACCTGACACAGAACTACATCAACGTTCAGGTAAACAAGGATAAGTACTTCGATACAAGGACTGGAAAAATCAGGGAGAGCGAGAAGGAGGTTTTGATATTCCCCCGATATCACCAACGCCGAGCTGTAGAACGCCTATTAAGCGCTCTCAAAAAGGATGGAGTTGGGAATAAGTACCTCATCCAGCACTCGGCTGGTTCTGGTAAGTCTAACACTATTGCATGGCTTGCCCACCGCCTCTCTGGCTTTTACCAAAACATCAACGACAACAAGGCGCTTTTCAACAGCACCATTGTGGTAACCGATCGTAGGGTGCTAAATAGGCAAATACAGGATAGTATTCGCCAGTTCGAGCAGGTTCCTGGTGCCGTTGTCTATATCGACGACAGCCAGCCAAGTTCTGTTCTTGCTAAGGCAATCGAAAACTGTACGCCAATAATTGTAACCACCCTATTTAGGTTTCCTGTAATCTCCGAATCTATAGTACAAAATAGGGATAAAACCTACGCGGTAATTATCGACGAAGCGCACAGCTCGCAAACTGGCGAGGCTGCCCGCCACCTTCGTAAGACTCTATCGCTCGACGAAGCCGAAAAACTGGATGGCACCGACAAATCGTTGGACGATATCATCATGGAGGAAATCAGGGCAAAGGGCGACCAAAAGAACGTCTCCTTCTTTGCCTTTACGGCAACTCCAAAAGACAAGACCATCGAAATGTTTGGAACAGTCATAGGCAATAAAAAGGATGCTTTCGACAAGTACACAATGGAGCAGGCCATCAAGGAAGGCTTCATCAAGGATGTGCTTAAAAACTACATGAGTTGGAAACGTTACTACAAACTCATCAAGCGGAGAGATATCGAGGATAAGGAGTACGACAAGAAGAAAACGGTTCGACTACTTGCCTCCTTCGTCGATTTACAGGACCACGCCATCGAGAAAAAGGCTCGCATTATGATTGAGCACTTTGTAGCACATACCCAGAACGAAATTCAGGGCAAGGCTCGTGCTATGCTCGTAACCCGTTCTCGCCTACATGCTGTTCGCTTTAAGCGAAAATTCGATGAGATAATGCGTGAAATGAGGCTTCCTTATGGGGCGCTTGTTGCCTTTAGCGGTACGGTTACCGATTCCGAAACGGGCTTGGACTACACTAAGGAAAACATGAACAACCTTGGTGGTCGTATAGAGATTCCAGATGCGCTAAAGATGCCACAATTCCGCATCCTTATCGTGGCCAACATGTACCAAACCGGTTTTGACGAGCCGCTACTCCATACCATGTTTGTCGATAAAAAATTGGGTGGGCCAAATACCGTGCAAACGCTAAGTAGGTTAAACCGCACCTGCTCGGGTAAGGATACAACCATGGTACTCGACTTTGTAAACGACCCCGAAAAGGTTCAGGAAGACTTCCAGAAATACTACGGTAGCAACTACATGGAACTCGACGACCAAACCGATCCTAACAGCCTCTACGATATTCAAAATAAGATAGACTCGTTCAACATCATTTACGGGAACGACATCGAGCGCTTTGCCGAACTATTCTTTAAAAAGGGCGACCACAAGGAAAAGCTTCAGCCCATTCTTAACGAAATTGTTCGCAGGTACTCCATAGAGTTGGATGCCGAGCAGCAGTTCGAATTTAAAACGGCCTGTAAAAACTACATTCGCTTCTACCGTTTCATTGCCCCAATAATGACCTTTGCCGATGTGTTGCTCGAGAAGTACTATGTACTGCTTACGAACCTCTATAAAAAGCTACCATACACAAAGGAAGCCCTACCAACCGAAGTGCTAGAGGAGGTAGACCTCGACAGCTATAAACTACAGCATCAGTATACCACCGATTTAACCCTCGAATCATCCGATACCGCCATGCAAGGCATGACACCGGGCGGCAGCGCAAAACCAGCCGAGAGTGAGTTCGATTTGCTTAGCCATATCATCAAAACCCTAAACGACACCTTTGGCCTAGAACTTAAGGATGAAGATAAGGTAGATTTTGAGCGAATGAAGAAGAACATCTACGACAACCAAGAGTTAATGTCATTCTTCAATGCCCACAACACCAAAGATAACATCCAGGATAAATTCTTTGAGGAGATAGACAACGAACTGCTAAATTTCATTAACACCAAGCTCGACTTCTACAACAAACTCTCAGAAGACAAAGTAAACCACATGTTCAAGCACATTTGGTTCAACGATATCTACGACAAAAAAGTCAGAGGTATCAGCCACGCAAAATAAGTTGAACTCAATTTATTAAAGAGGCTGACAAAAAAGTCTGCTCATTTTCTGAAAAATTGAATTTTTGTATTCGTTCTTATATAGTAAAGTGAATAAAAAAGGCAAAAAAATGGGCTGTCCCATTCTTTTTGGACAGCCCATTTATGTGTTTGATTGTTAATCCAAATTCAATTCTATCCCTCTGTTACTAAATCAACTTCTGCCAAAAGTTTTCCTTTCAATTCAAGGCTCTTCTCTATTGTATAATGAGCCAGTATAGTACCATTCGCTTCATCCTTCAAAAAATATTCTTTCCCTTCTGGCTGCACATTTTCTGCTCTAAAAACCTTTAGCAACCTATCAACATGCTCATGATCCATCTCTTTATACAAACTAAGTCTATATAATTTTAAACTTGCTTCAAAGCATATTCTAAGTTGATAGTATACCTTATTAAGGTCTTTATATTCAAGGTAGATAAACGCTTTTTCAGAAGTTCCACGTCCATAACAGTAATCTATTCTGGTAAATAAAGGCATTATATCATTTTCCTCATTCCCTCTATACTTGATGAATTGCTCTAAATATAGAGAATACGAGTATAGTTCTGCATTGTAACCACTTGCTGAACTGCTACCTACCAGAAGTACCCTATCACCTTCGAATCTAACTAAACTCTCCCTACAGAACCTAATCAGTTCGGGATATAGAAGCAATTTGTCTCTCCAATCTGAGGTACGTGTGCTTTTAACCAACTCTTGCATGCCCTCAATTTCTTTTGTTTCCTCCAATTTATCGAGTAGTTGCTTGTACAGAGTTAGTTTATCACCATCTTGAAAAAACACACTTCTCCAATCATTTCTTTTACCCGTAGAGTACATCTTCATAAAACTATGATTACTGCCATCTACCTTGAGTAGATAATTACCTTGAGTAAGCAAAGCTTGTTCAAGGAGTACGCTATCATTTTGTTCTAGCTTGCTAGAGTTTATGTTGTATTTCTTATCAAAAATATTGCAACTCTTTATTCCATAAGATCTAAACTTCTCAAGGTCGTGCGATTCACTTTTTTCTTCCTTTGACATAGTAAATAAAAATCCAATCTGTCCTTTGAAGTAGGCATTGTTTTCGAATTGTATAATTAATTGTTCCCAGCTATTGTTAGCAACATATTTAGCCTTGACGATCTCTTCTTTAACCTGCTTTTTGTCAAAACCTTCTAATTCCCCTTTATTAATTATATAGTCCAAGATGTTATTAATACCATCGCTCAAGTTGTCAATACCTAGTAGTGCTCTCTTAAAATCTGCGGCATTATCTATTCTACTATTTTCCACTAGGTTTCTAACAACTCTCATCCAACTAAAGAATGCATCATCTTCTACATTTTCAATCTTTAGTAAGTATTTTGCCATTGCATAAAAATTTACCTTGTCAGGGTATGACATCACACCTGTTATGAAATTTTTAAATGGTTCATTTTTCGTCTTGCCAAAATAATTAATCGTTTTATCTTCTCGGTTGAGTATGCGATTGATCAACCTGTTACTATCTGAAATTTTATCTAATAATAGCAACATCTCATTAAGGTATTCGTACCGATTTTCTAAGTAATCAGGCACTATACTCTCTAATATTGCTTTATTGCTTTTGTAAATGTACTCACCATCATCTCCTTTTATGGTAGCCATTTCTCTTATAATCAAATCATTCTGCTTACCCTCTGAATCATCAGTTAATTTAGCAGTTCTAACCATGTAAATTTGCGCCATATTACGTACAAAGCGCATAAACTCTTCATCAATAAGGTAATTTTTTTCATCTTTATTCTCCCAGATGAGATCAGTCCATTTTGTATCAAATTTTTCCGTCCATTGTGGTACATAAATACAACTACAGTTCTCACTATTGTCAGCATCATTTTCTTTATCCCATTTTTCAATTTGCTCAAATAAATACGATTTGAAATTTTCAAATGGAGTCAACGGTACACCTCTCGAATTCATTTTAATGTATAAATCATCTGTAAGATCATAATCGTCGAGATTCAAAAATTCAAAGCTAACTATATTGTTTGCTGAAAGATTTTCCCAACATTCTTTGAGTTTCTCTATATCTAAATCTTTAAATTGCTTATGAATTTCATCTATCATATTGAGCATAGCCTCTACAGTAGGA
The DNA here is from genome assembly GCF_004340205.1 of Acetobacteroides hydrogenigenes. Taxonomy (NCBI): domain Bacteria; kingdom Pseudomonadati; phylum Bacteroidota; class Bacteroidia; order Bacteroidales; family Rikenellaceae; genus Acetobacteroides; species Acetobacteroides hydrogenigenes. Next base: position 13,974 of record NZ_SLWB01000025.1, on the reverse strand, counting down.
TCGTTACTCCAAGTTGTGTAAAACCAATTAGAGTCTTTTATTTGTTCAGATATAATCCCTGTAAAGTCAAAATTCGTAATCTTATTTTTTATAACATTCACAAGTTCTTTGCAAAAATCTTTAGAACTTGGTCGTACTTGATAACTAAACTTATTTAGTTTCCCTATTTCATCATATTTACCGAGACGTGCAAGAATATACCAATGCAGTAAGTATAGAGTTGTAAGCCTTTGCTGCCCATCGAGTGGTAGAAAAGATGTTTTTGTGCTTTTTTCTTCGTCTATTTTTTCTTCGGTTATTTCAATCCTTAAATCTAACTCCAGATTCTTGGCGTATATTTTTACCGAATCAAGCATACTATAAACTGCTGCAGTATTATCTTTAAACCTTTTCTCATTTAAAATGCCTCTAATTTTACCATACACAAAATTAAGATGCAGCAATTCACCATTAACTACTGTATTCCTTAGTTGTGCCACAAAGGTTTCTCGAATATCATTAACCTTTGAGTTATCTCTACCTTGTGCATAATCACGTTGTATTACGGGTATTTCAATTCTATGCTCACCTATAAGACTCCAAAAGGTATATTTATTGCTTGATTTAGTTGTTTCCATCTTTGTAGTAGTTTTGTAATGTGCTTTTTATATTCTCAAGATATAGTTTTCGGTCATCAAATCCCCATAGTTCAAATTGTACATTAGCTCCCGAGTAGTATTTCATAAAGGCATTTCTTGTACAAATTGGGATAAATAAATTCGTATACTCTACATCTTCTTTTCTGTCAATTTTAAGAATAGTATTGCGTTTATCTTTAAACGTATTGTTTCCTATCTTGGTGTTTGTTTTTCCATCTAATAGAGCTAGATTTCTAATGCTATCTTTTTGTAAATAGATACTAGTCTCTTCTTCCAGTGAAGCAATTATTGCTTTTATTTTAAAATCCTTGACTTCTTCATTATCTGATAGTGTGTTTAGTCCATCTGTAATTTCACTTTTGTTTTTAATAAAATTTACTTCAACATCCTTATTCTCATCTTTCTTGTCCTTAATTAACGCTTCTAAATCGATGAGCCATGATAATATTTCTTTTTTTGTTTTTAAATCATTGGCCTTTTGTGCATGAATATGTTCTAAACTCCAGTCTGTACTTTTGTAGTAGGCAAACGGAAATCTGAAGTTGGGTTCCGATTTTCGGTAGGTTTCAATATTGAACAGAAGGAGTACTGAAAGTGTTTTATCATAAAGATTCTTTTCGTATGATAGTTCATCAATAGAGTACGAATCATTGCTAAATTTATTCCTTATAATTTTCACCAATTTATCTTTAAACTCCGATTTCCTACAACCCTTACTCTCTTTTATAATTTCCTTAATGTTAGAAAATTTTCGTGCAATAATAAACCCTATAAGATTATACATATCATTATCTAGGTACCACTCCTTTAGAGTTTGTGCAAATTTCTTTATCTCGCTCCAGTCTAGTTCTTTGTTTTTGCTTTTTTCATTGTAAATCCTATAAGTATAGAGCTTGTCCTTATTTTGTGAGTTATTTAATAGTTCAAATATGTAGTCTATTCGTGTTTGATATTGATTTTTATCATTGTCGTTGTTTATAAAATACCAAAAATTATCGTCTTTAAGCATTACCTCAATTTGGTTCCACTCATTTGCTAGTTCATTTTGTTTTAGTGATCGTATTTCTTTGTTATTGTCACTTATACCATTGATAAATAGTGCTTTTATCCGCTCGGAGTTAGTTAAATCTATTTTACCGCTATTGATATCCCTAAACACTACTTTAGCGTTTTTATTTACCTCTTCGTACCAAATAAATCGGGTTCTAGTTAAAAGTTTTATTTTGAAGGATTCTATAAGTTTTTCCTTACAGGTTTCTTCTTCTTTTTTTAGACCTGTAAACCAATCAACAATGGTTAACGCTGCCATAAAGAAATGGTAGTTATCTATCTTATCTAGTTCATTTCTTGTCTTAATAAATTCTTCCCATTTTTCATTAACGTTTTTTATGAAATTATCTATGCTTTTTTCAGTAGTGTCTAAATTTAAATTCCCTTCAATTTTACAATTGCTTATAATTCCAAATATATTATTAAGATAATCAACACTTTCCGATCTCGTTTGATACCTTACGTTATATGTCTTATTGCCTAAATATTTTAATATTAAATAAATAGTAGTAAGTCTTTGCTGCCCATCTATTACTTCAAAAATATCACTAATTCCATCTCCATATAATTTCTTACCTTTACCTTCTTCCTCTTTATCAGCTGTTATCACTAGCGGTTGTAAACAGTAAAAACTAGTACTTGAAGTCTCCTCAAAACTGTTGATATCGTCCAGTAATTCTACGACTTGCCTAACAGTCCACTTGTAACCTCGTTGATAGTCGTCAATAAAAAAATTATGCCCAATTAACGACTCTACTGTTCGTGTTTCAAAGTTATTTCTATTGTCACACATGATTTATGGTTTGTTTATATTTGTCAAACAACATTAATACAGCACATTGTATTCTATTCACCAATCTCTTTTTTTACTTTAAAAATAACTAATATTAATGTATTTACATTTCCATACGTCAATACTTTACTTATACTTTATAGTAGAAACCACCATGCAAGCATGGCAGATAAACACATTTAACCCGAACAACCCTAACGCCAACAATCCCAACCTCATTAAGCCATCAACCCCTTTTTAGCAGAATTCACTTCTACTCCCGACTCCCATCTCCCTATTCACTAAGAAGATTCCCCGGAACTGTTGGCTCCAGCCTGTCATGCAATTTTATGGTTTATACTATCGGTAAATTATTTTGTTGGTTTTTCTTGTCGCTAAGAAAATCATTACAAATCAAACCATTTTTCTTCAAAAACAGTAACGAAAGCAATTTTCTACATATTGATAGCAGGTTGGTATAAAATGTAAATTCCAGGAGGACATTTGACACCTCCCTGCATAATGTCTTTATTATGTTTGTCCTCTTCATTTTCAGGAATATCGTTAAAAAACTTAGCTGTGGTTTCGCCAATGTAATCCAAGGTGTGCATTTCATCGAAGTAAAAATAAGAGAATGTTGTATTGCTGGTAAAATAAATCTGCTTGAGTTGCATTATTTGATTTTCGGTGATTGTACCTAAATATGCAAAAGCGATTCTTAGTGTACCTCCATTTCTAAGGTGATAAAGTACATCATAGTAATCAATGCATATCCAACTTATGACGAAGGAAGCTTTGTAGAGTACACCAATTGGTAAAGCCATTAGTTCGCTATACAAACCGTTATTTCGGTTGACATCTGATTGACAAACTTCTATGATAAAGTTAGCCTTTGCGGAAATGCATTTGGGAATTTCTCTTTCATATCGATTTAGCACAACTCCAATGGTTGCAACAGTTTTCGATTTTAAGCTACAATCAATCATCCTTGTGGCAACATCCTCAAAAAGAGCAATTGCGCTGCTATCGTCAACATCCAATATGATAAAGTTAAACTGCTCTCTATTCTTGGCATAATGTTGTTTTAGACGCATGGATAGTTCCTCAACAGTATTCACCTCAAGAGGGAAGATTCTTGCGCCTAACTCATCCTCCATAACACACTTGTACACAAATAAACTTTCGACATTATTCACAATATGGTTTACAACTTCATGCCCAATTTCGCCCAGTCCGACAATATTGCTTGCTTCGTTCGTAAATAATTTCATAAGAATCTTGGTGTAAGTACTAAATTTACTTTTAGCGGCTTTAATCTCTCAAATAAAACTCCCATATACGTCAAAAGATGTCGCCTACTTAAGTTTTTACTGATTTGTCTACTTTTTCATCTTATCACGTCACCTCTTGTCGTACCCTACTCCTTTATTTGCGGTACAATCAGCGAAGCCGAAAACTGTTTAGAGTAGGCAACATTTTAAGACCTAACAAAATGGCAAATTTTTACTGTAAGTATTGTGGTACAAAAGCATCAAGTATTTCAGGATTAACTTCAAACTCTTGTCACAGGCATCCTCTTGGTTCTGGAAAAGGTAAGCATGCTCTTTACGAGGGTAGTGAAAAAAGCCAGTACGTATGTAAGTACTGTGGCACTAAAGCATCTTCAATTTCAAGCCTAACCGCAAATACTTGCCATAGGCATCCTAATGGTCCCGGTAAGGGCCGTCACGAACCTGCATTGTAGCTTATGATTCGCTCTTTTACAGCAATCGATTTTGAGACTGCACAAGGTAAGCGTTGGAGCATCTGCCAAGTTGGACTTGTTTGTGTTCAAAATGGTATGGTCACAAATGAATTATCCCTACTTGTTAAACCTCCCCAAAACTACTTTTGGGGTAGGTTTACCGATATTCATGGCATATCCCCCGAAGATACAGCCAACGCTCCAACCTTCGATCAAATATGGCATCAGATAAAACCATACATCGAAAATCAGGTGGTTGTGGCGCACAACGGTTTTGCTTTCGATTTTCCTGTTCTTCGCGAAACGTTGGCATACTACGATATGCCCGAACCCGACTACAAAAAGTACTGCACCTACAAAATTTTTCGTTCAAACCTCGCGGCTCTCTGTCATAGTCACAACATTCCGCTTAACCATCACGATGCTCTTTCCGATGCTCGCGCATGCGCAAAGCTGTTTTTACTTCATCTTAACAGATAGATGGATATGTTTGCGATTTCTGTAGTGCGTGTTTTTTTTTGTTCATTCTTTTTTTAGTGCGACATATTTTGTCGCACCAGCCGTATATCTTTGAGAAAAAATAGAATTATACCATGGCACGAGAAGATTCAATTGGCCGTATATACCTTATCGTAAAAAGGCTCCGTTCCAATTATGCCTCATTCGAAGAAATCCGCGATTATTTGGGAAGTGTAGCCTGCTACGAGTCCTCCGATTATCACATATCCCTTCGCACTTTTCAGCGCGACTGTAAGCTTATCAGTAAGGTTTACAAGATAGAAATCGAGTATGATCCGCATGTCAAAGGTTATCGCATAATCAGCGACAACGATTCTGTTCTTAACCAAAGGATGCTCGAAGCCTACGATATCTTCAACGCTCTTAACCTAGCCGAACAGTTGTCCAACCATATCCATTTCGAGGATAGAAGGCCACAGGGCACCGAAAACCTTTACGGTATTCTTCATGCAATAACCAACGCTAAGTTGATTAAGTTTGGCTATCAGAAGTTTTGGGATGATTCGCCTACAAATCGCTGCGTAGAACCCTACGCGCTTAAGGAGTTTAAAAACCGATGGTACATCCTTGCCAAGGACAGGGGCGATAATCGTATTAAAAGCTTTGCCCTCGATAGGCTCACCGATTTCGAAGTTGCTAACGAAGAATTCTCCTATCCATCCAATTTTAATATCAATCAGCACTACCAAAGTTGTTTTGGCATTATTAGCCCAGATGGGCATCAGCCCGAAGAGGTCATCCTTTCCTTCGATGCCCATCAGGGCAAGTACATTAAAACTCTTCCGCTGCATCACTCTCAAGAGGTGCTTGTAGATAACGAAGAGGAGCTGGTTATAAAGCTGCAGATCTACATCACCTTCGACTTCAAGATGGAAATACTCTCGTATGGCGACAATGTAAGGGTGGTTAAACCTCAAAGTTTTATTGATGATATTAAGCAAACATACAGGAACGCTCTTAAGCAGTACAAAACCGAATCCTAAATAATAATGGAGTAGAATCATGGCAGTAAAATCAATGACTGAAACTTTAGATAGCCTTAACAACTTCCTTTCTGAGCCTATTAACGATTTAATGGAGCCGCTTAACTTGATGCATACCCTAAAAAAGAATTTTCACCTTCAGCTGATGCTCGTAGACTTCAAGCGGCACAACGAGGAGCTCCTCGCTAAAACGAGATCCGAAAAAAGTCAAGCGGTGGAAGCGCTAAACTTCGAGTGGGCTGCCAACCAGCGAGAACTAGAACGCGAATGCCTAAAGTACATTGCCCTAAGAGATAGGCTTCAACTAACCAGTTCTACATTTTCTATCAGCAAGCAGCAGTTCGTTTTCTTCTACTTCGGTTTAACAAAAAACGATGAGGTTCTAAAGGGTCTCTTCGAAAAAATGATTTAAAAATCACTTATATAAGCACTAGAATCCCCCGGGTCTGTTTGGGGCCGTTGTCTACAGCCTGTCATGCTTTTTGCATTCGGCGCCCTTCGCTACAGGGTGCTCCAATGGCTTCCGTTCCTACAGCCATCCCAGCACCCCTCCGCTACGGTTGCCGAGCAAAAAGGCGCAGCTTTCCCCCGGCCCCTGCTGCTCATGCCAGGCTTCCGCCAACGTAAGCTATTTTAACATAACGTGATATTATAGTACAACCCCCAAGGGGCTCCGCTCCGCTCCGGGCTGCGCCTTTGTCCTATAATCACATTATGCAAAATAGCCCCCAAACAGCCCCTCGCCCGCCCACCACCCCAAAATACAAATGCCACAGCATTCCCCGCCACCCTTTCAGCGGTGCGGTTTTGGAAGGGGGTGAGTAGGGCTGTCTTGTCCTAATATAGGTTGACACAAAAAAGTAGCCTATGTCAGCTAATAGTAGGACGAACCGGGTTGAAGTAAGCTTCTACTCGGACGAGTTTAAGCGGATGGTCGTTCGGGAGCATCTGGAGTACGGAACGCCGAAAGACCAGCTTAAGGCCAAGTACGGCATCAAGGGAAAGTCTGCCATATTAAATTGGATGCGTAAATTTGCGTACACCAACGAAAGTCCCATGAGCAAGCAAAAGCCGCAGCACGTCACCGCTGCCGGTTCGGAGTCGGAAGAGATCGCGCGCCTGAAGGCGGAGAACGAGCGCCTGCTTCAGGCGCTGGCGCACGAGCAGCTGCACGTACAGGTGCTGAACACGATGATCGACATCGCCGAGCGGGAGCTGAAGATTCCAGTGCGAAAAAAACCTGGAGCCAAACAGTAGACGAGATGGCCGACGCAGCGCCTACCGCCAGCATTGGCGAGCTCTGCGGGCTGTTTGGCGTTACCCGACAGGCCTACTACCAGCGGCAGCGGCAGGTGTACCGCGAGGCGGCTCACCAGGAGTTGCTGCTGGCGCTGGTGGCGGAGATCCGCGCGGATCAGCCGCGTATCGGCGGCCGAAAGCTGCTGGAGCTGGTCAACCCGCAGCTGGAGCCAGCGCTACAGGTGGGGCGTGACGCCTTCTTCGACCTGCTGCGCCGGGAGAAGCTGCTGGTGCGCAGGCTCAGGAGCCACACCTGCACCACGGATTCGAGCCACTGGCTGCACAAGTACCCCAACCTGATCCGGGAGCTGGAGGTAGCGCGGCCGCACCACCTGTGGGTGAGCGACATCACCTACGTCAGAACGGGTGAGGGCTTTGCCTACCTGTTCCTGGTTACCGATGCCTACTCCCGCAAGATCGTGGGCTGGCAGCTGGCCGACAGCCTGGAGGCCGTTCACGCGCTGGCGGCGCTCAACATGGCCATCGCCCAGCTGCCGGCCAGCGTGAAGGAGATCATCCACCACTCGGACAGGGGTGTGCAGTACTGCTGCAAGCGGTACGTCAAGCGCCTAACCCGGAGCGGTATTCGTATCAGCATGACGGAGAATGGCGATCCCTACGAGAACGCCATCGCCGAGCGGGTGAATGGCATCCTGAAGACGGAGTGGCTCTACTCGATGTCCCTCCCAACGCTGGTCGCAGCGAAGAAGGCGGTTGCCCGGATTGTTGGCGTGTACAACACCAAGCGACCGCACCTGAGCTTGGGCATGCTAACGCCTGAGGCCGCTCACCAGCAGGCTGGCCTGCTAGAGCGACGCTGGAAGAGCTACTACCGCAAGGAGAAGCAGGAGCAGAAGGTTGATCAAACCCTGCAATGAGCTACCTTTACGCCAGCAGTTCGAGGCGCTGAGCTCGGAGGAACCGAGCAGGAGTCCTTACACCCGCAAAGGAAGGCTACCGCTTTTAGCCCGTCAAGGGTAAAGCAAGCGGCTCGTTCCTCACCGCCCTTGACGGGCTAACGCAGCAGCCTATCGGGCAGGTGTAAACCCTCCGCTGAGGGAAAAGTGAGGTGGGGCAAAGCCCAGCCAATCGTAGTAAAGTAATCGGAATGCTTAACGGCATTCTTTATCGTAAAACTGTCAACTTTTTTTAGGACGAGACAGGCAGTGCATCTATCATGTGCCTGCGGTAGCAGCCAACGTTCGCTCATTCGCTTCTCCCTGGCTCCAAACTTTGCTCTTTCCGCGCAAGCCTGTCGCGGCGGTCGGTGCTGCTTCGCTGCCTTTTGTCCGCCACCTCGGCACCCCACGGCAAAAGTGGCTCGGGCCTTGCCGCTGTTCGTTGCTCCACCCGGTTGTCGTTGCTCCGCTCGTTCCTCTCTCCGCAGGCGCCACCCTGTTCCGCGCCTCACATCTGCTCATCCCTCACCACCCTTGCCCTTTTCCCCCAGCACCCTCGACACCATCGGCTACCCCCTCCAAAACCGCCCTTTGTTCACCCCATAAAAAGAGCTCCTTTTAAGCAATTTGCATTCCATATAGGGTAGTTCCTCCAAATCTTCATTTTTCATTTTCCATCCTTTCATTTTTCATCTTATCATATCCCTTCCGTCTAACTCCCGCTTAACTTCAGTATATTCCCGTTTAACTTCTAAAATCTAATGTCTAGAATCTAAAATCTATCGTCTATAATTCCCGCCCTCCCCATCCGATACGAAATGTAAGCCGTTCCGCGCCTAGGCGTCAAGGTCAAGCCCTGCGGGTTTTTCGTAAAATCTCCACCCTCGCCTTCGGGCCTCTGGCTCGGGTAGTATTTTCCGAAAAAACCTTGACCCAGCGCTCCACGTCCTTGGCTGGTCGCTATCGGTTGAAGAGGGCTACCTCTGCTCAGGCTATCAACCGTACAGATTTAATTCGTTGTTGAGGTTTCCCTTAACACACAAAAAAAGAGGACTCCCATTCGTGGAAATCCTCTCTAAAAGGTTTTACGGATTGCCGCTACTGCGGCTAAATCGCTGGTGTGCTACTCGCCATCAACCGAAACCTGGGCTACCGCCGTCATAACGCCACCCGCTAGGGTGATGTAGCCCGCAACGGCAACCAGCGCTGCCGGTAGCGCAATCGGGCTGGCGATAATCGCACCGCCCACGGCGGCTAGGCAGAGCCCGATGGTACGAACTCTTCTAAAAAACTTGGGGGTGGGAGCCGCTGCACGTTTGGCCAGGCTCATCTCATTTCCCTTCATGCTCGTTGGTTTTAAAGATGATTGTTTCGAGGTGGTGAATCCGGCGCTCTAGGAACTCAATTCGCTGGTTCATCAGCTCGTTAATCCCCTTGAACTCAGCCTTAATCAGCGCCATGGTCGCCTTTACCTCCGTCACGTCTTTTTCAACTCGCTTAAAGTCAGCTAGCAGCTGTCTTAGGAAGTAGGCTACAACGGCCAGCAGCACCGAGATCAGGGCGTAGAAGTAGGGTGCCGAATTCTCCATCTCCTGTAGGATTAGGGTTGAGGCTGCGCTAGGCCAGACACCTTAACCAGCGATACCGAGTTGTACTGCCCGTTCTTCAGCGAGTAGAGCTCGCCGTTGACCTGCTGGTAGAACTCCACGCCAAGTACCAGAAACAGCGGCTTAGTCTCCGCCTTGGTAAACGTGCTGCTCAGCGCTACCGCCTCCTTGGTGGGCTCTGCAGCTGCCAAGCTAACCTGGTAGGGCTGAGCTTCGCTTACCTCAAAGGTGCCCGCCTCAAAGTCTACCTTGGCAACGCCGGAGGTTAGCTTCACGTGCGTAGCCCCATCGGGTGCCCCGAAGTCGGCATTGGGCGTAATCACCCCAAAGTTTACGGCGGCCTTGCCCTCGACGCGGTCAATCGTTGAGGCCACCTTCCTGAAGTAGCACGTACCCAGCTTGGCGTTGCTGTTGAACTCAAATCCCTCCAGCAGCTCCAGCTCGCCATCCAGCACGTTGCGCTGACCTCGCGTACTCGTGGCGTCGGCCTTAACCACCCTCATCATCTCGCCCGTTAGGCGGCTGGTCATACGGCTGTCAGAGCCGTTCCTGATGAAGTTGCGCAGCGCATCCCTCAGCAGCTTGCCAGCCTTGCCGGAACGCCCAAACTCCGCACCGTTCTCGCGCGTACGCTCAAACGCCGGGTCGCTCTTGATGCGAGCCGCATCCACACCACCCTTCATGCGGGCAAGATGCCCATCCTTGGTCTTGTAGAAGGAGAGGTCTCCGACCGTTCCCTTCAGCTTAATTAGTCCTTCCTGTTTTGCCATAACCTAAAAATTTTGGTGAACAGGGGCAAGCTACAACCCGCCAGCCAATAATAAAACTAACCGCTTCCGATACTGGTCGTTATCGCCGCATTTTCACCCATCCTGCCGAATCGGGTAGCCCGTTTTTTTGTACCTTTGGGTTAGGCAACTCTAAGGATAAGCCAGAGATGCACCATACATCAAACCGACATAAAGCATAGGCTAAAATGAAGCAGGCACGCGTAGTCATTTACCCCAAGGACATCCAGCTCATAACGGGCAAGAGCGAGCGTTATGGGCGGATGCTGCTCAGCAAAATCCGCAGAGCATACCAGAAAGACGAGCACCAGTTTATCACCGTTCACGAGTTTGCCTCCTTTACCGGAATTCCCGAGGACGCAATTGAGCCCTATCTCAAGTAGGTTAACTTTAACCGAAAACAAGGGAACTGTACCACCAAAAAATCCCAAAATTCAAGCCTCAAAATCGGTGCGTCACCCAAAATAAGCCTCAATTGAGCACTAACCTTCAACCTTTTACAAATCGAGTTCGAATCCCTCCCTCTCCGCCAAGCAAAAATGCGGTTGTCCGAAAAAGGCAACCGCTTTTTGTTTTATGGCTACATGCCTCGCCAACCCTACTCTGTATGCAAATCTAAAGGGAGAGCCTCATAGTCGTCAGGTTAGGACGTAAGGATTGTTAGATGTTTGTCATCCCGGTAAAGGCCAGGATCTCCTGATGTTTAGCACTGTTCCTTTTCTTCTGTACGCCCTAGGCTGCATCAGCGCAAAACGTTAGGCAAAGACTGTGATTTCGCCTTCGCTAAATAACGAGCTACAGGCTATAATCAAAAGAAGCAGAAAATAGAGCGCAGCCATGGTATGGTTTTGCTAGATTTCCATTCTTTCGTCATAGTCGCAGACGATGACGAGCCTCGTACGTTTGAAATAAACTACTGCCAACTCTGTCAAGTCAGCTTGGCAGCTCAAGAAAAATATTTTGTAACCCAAAAGTCGAGTTGGAAGCCTAAATCCGCTCGGCGCAGCTAAAAAAAGTCGACTTGGAAGCTTGAAAAATAATTTTTGGGACAAAAAAGTCAACTTGGAAGGCTGAAAAAAATATTTTGCACCAAAAAAGTCGACTTGGAAGGCTGAAAAAAAATTTTTGTGGCAAAAAAGTCGACTTGGAGACTCGAAAAATAATTTTTGGGACAAAAAAGTCAACTTGGAAGGCTGAAAAAAAATTTTTGCACAAAAAAAGTCAACTTGGAGACTCGAAAAATAATTTTTGGGACAAAAAAGTCAACTTGGAAGACTGAAAAAAAAATTTTGCACAAAAAAAGTCAACTTGGAAGCTCGAAAAATAATTTTTGGGACAAAAAAGTCAACTTGGAAGGCTGAAAAAAATATTTTGCACCAAAAAAGTCGACTTGGAAGGCTGAAAAAAATTTTTTGTGGCAAAAAAGTCGACTTGGATGCTCGAAAAATAATTTTTGGGACAAAAAAGTCAACTTGGAAGGCTGAAAAAAATATTTTGCACCAAAAAAGTCGACTTGGAAGGCTGAAAAAAAATTTTTGTGGCAAAAAAGTCAACTTGGAAGGCTGAAAAAAAATTTTTGCACAAAAAAAGTCAACTTGGAGACTCGAAAAATAATTTTTGGGACAAAAAAGTCAACTTGGAAGACTGAAAAAAAAATTTTGTGGCAAATAAGTTGAGTTGGAAGCCTGAAACCTGTCAGGTTTTTAAAACCTGACAGGTTTGTCGCTAATAATCTTCATTTGGCGCAGGCAAAAAAGTCAGCGAGGAAGCCTAAAAACGAAATTTGCGAGCAAAAAAGTTGACTTGGTAGCCTGAATCCGTTTGGCGCAGGCCAAAAAGTTGACTTAACAGCTCAAGAATAGTATTACTACTATTCCTAAGGAGATCCCAGAACTACCGCCCGAGATGACAGGCTTTTTGGAACGTACCCTGTTGCCATACCCTCGCTGTAATCTACTAAATGCGCAAGGCTATTGCCATGTAGCGTCACCTACTACTGCAACCCAAACTAGCAAAAAAGCAAAGCGCAGCCGTGGTGGTGGCTGCGCTGGTGTATGTTTTTGCGGGTTTGGCGTTTAATGGCGGTGTAAGATCGCCCCGTTTACCAACCCTCTCCCTACCAATCAGGCAAAGCCTGCCAAACATAGCCCGACGGCGGCGAAGCCGACCGCCGAACGTACGCTGATGGTAGCCTCTGCTTAACTGAACAAAGCCGATTGGCGAACGTGTGCTATTTTTTAAAAATACGCGGTGCTCCTTTTGTGTCTTTAAAATACCCCTCCTTCTTTAATTCTATTATTAGACCCCAAATACCCCATGCACCTGTTACTAAAAATATAAATATTAGCGCTAAATAAGATTCCCAATCTGTTTCGGCTGTTATTACAGATTTGCCATTGACCGATAAGAGAACCAAATTATTAGTAAAGTCGCCCCCTTGATGGTATTCATACTTAACGGGATGCCCAATGATGTTGTTTATGCCAAAAGAATCTATTTTTTCAGTTTCGTATGTGTAAACACGGATGTTATAAGTACTATCCCCTATTAGTATGTAGTAAGTATCTATTCCTCTACTTCCTCCTCCCCATGTCCTTCCCTTGACAAATTCAACGGTCTTCTCTATGTTTTTAACGTATGCAGTTCCTTTTTCTAGTTCATAAAATTCTGTTGGAAGAAAAAAGAAGGAAGCAATAAAGCAGCCGATAGAAATTACAAAAGCCAAAGGTGCTAACTTTACTAGTAACTTCTTGATTTTACTAGTAAACAGTGTTGTCATCTCCATAAAATGCTTTTAAGTTATTAAGTGAACTAGTTATTTTTTTAATATTATCATCACCAAGTTCAGTTGCGATTTCTTTATCTCGCGCAATTACATTCCAAGTGTTGTATATCGAAGTAAACCACTCAGCATTGGTTATTGAAAAAACGGTTGATGCTGTTAACTCTACGCCTTTGATAATTTCGAAATTACGCATTAAATCTGGATATTTCTTTTCTAACTTTTTCTTAATTTTTTTCTGGTCTAAAACAGCACATGCACTTTCTTTGAAAAATTTTAGCAAAATTGTAACTTTCTGTATTGCTTTGGCATCTTTGAGTAATGCAAGTCCACCAAGACAGGTGTAGGCTGTATAAGCATTAGCTATAAAGTTTACAACATCAACTTTAAGTTTATCCTGTTCGTTGTTGAGTAGATAAACTAGAGCAAATGCAGGCATTGAAATCACAGGCCGGCTACCCTCTGGTTTGATAAAATCAAAATCACCTGCTCGCCGTAGTCTGCCAAAACGCTCGAGGCTAGGCGAAGTTTGTAACTTCGACTTTGCTAAGTAGCGGTCTGCTGAGTGCAACCAAAAGTAGCAAAAAATAAAGCGCAACCGTGGTGGCTGCGCTTTTATGAGTGGTGCTGTTTCCCCCCGTTCGCCGTAGTTTACATCAGCGCTCGAGGCTAGGCGAAGTTTGTAACTTCGACTTTGCTAAGTAGCGGTCTGCAGACCGCAATTAGTAGGTTATCCACGGTAAGTCTATTTGTACCACATCCAAAACGCCATCCAATCCAGCGTAGCTGCGAGCGCTTGAATATAGGTAATCTTCGGGTTTAGTAACTAAGCCTGCACGTACGGGATTATCGTGCAAGTAATCCAACTTTTCGCGGATAAAATCTGGAGAATA
>NZ_SLWB01000024.1 GCF_004340205.1 Acetobacteroides hydrogenigenes | reverse complement strand
GACCGCTACTTAAGTTCGACGGCATTACAACCGTAGCGAAGCGAAGCTCGGCGAAGCCAAATTCCGCCGAGCCCTGTGCGTTTGAATTAGACTACGGCTAGCGAAGCACCGTGGACCAACTTGGCTAGCCGACGATTTGCTTTAAGTGTTCTATACCAGCAACAAGTAATAAAAAACTTTGTAATGACAAATACAAATTCAACACTGTCAAAACAACAATAATAATAATGTTTATTTTAAATTTTTCACATATTCTTATAAGTATAAATTGCAGAAAAAGTAATCTCAATATATATATATAATAATAAATAAATAGTAGTGATTATTTGCATGTTTTATCAAATTGTAATTTTGATATCTTCCCATGCCAAAAGTAATTAACTCAATATAAAAATATACGAAAACCATTGCTATTATAACTCCAAAAACAATTAAAAACTTCTTCATAATTTAATTATTGCATGATTTTAACTCCATTAACTTGTAAAAATACTGTTTTAACATTATAATCAAGTTTGTAAAAATTCTTCTTATTCCCCCCCGTTCGCCGTAGCTTACATCAGCGCTCGAGGCTAGGCGAAGTTTTTAACTTCGACTCTGCTAAGTAGCGGTCTACAGACCGCAACCCCGCTAAGCGTAGCGTCCTCGCTACGCTTGGTTTGGCGCGGCCTCGGGCCGCATTAGCAGGCGGAAGGTATCGATTACCGGTAAGTTTTCCAAGGAGTGTCAACCTACCCGCAACCAAAAGTAGTAAAAAAGTAAAGCGCAGCCGTGGTGGGTAAGACTTGTTCTTAGGTGTTGCTGCCTAGTGGTAAACCGAAGGGTGGCTAATGGCTGTGGTGCAAAGGTTGTGCAGCTGGTAAAAGAAAAAAGCGTAACCAGTTAAAAACTAGCTACGCTTTTGATTGCCTGGTACCCAGAGCCGGGATCGAACCGGCACGGATTGCTCCACTGGTGTTTGAGACCAGCGCGTCTACCGATTCCGCCATCTGGGCGTGCGCCTTGTACTCAAGCGGTGCAAAGATAGAAATATTTTATCGGGTAGCAAGCCTCCGCCAATCAAAAATCGGCGATTCCGCTACTTTCTGATAGTTTCTGCTGCTGTGGGGAGCTCCATTGCGGCCTTTAGGGCTGTTTGGAAGAGCGATTCGGGATCGATGCCGCAGTCCTTGTGGAGCTGCTGAACGGTGCCATGCTCAATAAACCTATCGGGTGCGCCCAATCGGGTGATACTGTTGGTATAGCCGTTGTCGGCCATAAACTCGAGCACCGCGCTACCGAATCCACCCTGTAGCGCGCCATCCTCTACGGTGATGATATGCCTGTAGCGCTTAAGTATGGAATGGAGTAGCTCCTCGTCTAACGGCTTGGCGAATCGCATGTCGTAGAGGCCAACTGCAATGCCCTGTTTGGCTAGTCGGGTAACCGCCGTTTGGGCGTAGTTGCCGGGGTGGCCTAGCGTTACGAAGGCTACATCGTTGCCCTCGCTAATTGTTCGCCCTTTACCTACTTCGATTTCCGTAAATGGTTGCTTCCAGTCGTGCGTTACGCCCCTACCGCGTGGGTAGCGGATGGAGAAAGGCCCCTTACCTCCCAGCTGGGCGGTGTACATCATGTTGCGCAGCTCTACCTCGTTCATTGGTGCGGCAACAACCATATTGGGTATGATGCGGAAGAAGCCGATGTCGAACATGCCGTGGTGCGTTGGGCCGTCTTCGCCGACAATGCCACCACGGTCGAGGCAGAATACTACGTCGAGGTTTTGCAGGGCCACATCGTGGATGACGTTATCGTAGGCCCTTTGCATAAACGAGGAGTAGATGTTGCAGTAGGGGATATATCCTGCTGCAGCCAGCCCTGCCGAGAAGGTTACGGCGTGCTGCTCGGCAATGCCCACATCGAAGGCTCGCGATGGCATCTTCTCCATCATGATATTGAGCGAGCATCCGCTGGGCATTGCTGGCGTTATTCCTAGTATTTTGGGGTTCTTTTCGGCCAGCTCCACGATGGTTTCGCCAAATACATCCTGGTATCGAGGTGGTACAATTTGGTCAACGGGCGTTGTTTCGCGAAGTCCCGTTTCCTTGTCGAACACCCCGGGGGCATGCCATATGGTTTGATCTTCCTCGGCAGGCTTGTACCCCTTACCCTTTTTGGTGAGCACGTGCAGGAGCTTAGGTCCTGGAATGTCCTTTAGGTCGTTCAATACCTGGGTAAGGCGTTCTACGTCGTGCCCATCTATTGGGCCAAAGTAGCGGAAGTTGAGCGATTGGAAAAGATTGCTCTGCTGGAGCAGCGCCGTTTTTACGCCCGACTCAATCTTCTTAACGTATCGACGGGCTACTGGCCCTAGTCGTTCGAGGTTGCCGAGAATGTTCCACACATCCTTTCGCATCTTGTTGTACGACTTGGAGGTGGTAATATCGAGTAGGTACTCCTTAAGCGCACCAACATTGGCATCGATGGCCATGTTGTTATCGTTAAGGATTACCAAAAGGTCAGACTTATCGATGCCGGCGTTGTTGAGCCCCTCGAAGGCCAACCCGGCAGTCATGGAGCCATCGCCGATGATGGCTACCACGTGGCGGCTTTCCTTGTTCATTTTGGCGGCAATGGCCATGCCAAGCGCTGCCGATATGGAGGTAGAGGAGTGGCCAACGCCAAAGGCATCGTACTCGCTTTCGTCCATCTTAGGAAAACCGCTAAGCCCCTTATACTTTCGGTTGGTGTGAAACTGCTTACGGCGGCCTGTGAGTATCTTGTGGGGGTAGGCTTGGTGGCCCACATCCCAAATCAGCTTATCGTAAGGCGTATTGAAAACGTAGTGTAGCGCAACGGTAAGCTCCACCACGCCAAGCCCGGCACCAAAGTGCCCCGGATTGGTAGATACTTGGTCGATGATAAACTCCCTTAGCTCGGAGCAAACCTGCTCGAGTTGGGATACATCTAGGCGTTTTAGGTCGTTGGGTGTATCTATGCTTTCAAGTAATCTCTTAGTCTCTTCAGTCATCTGACATTGTAGATAGAACGGGGCAAAGTTAAAAATTACAAATCATAAAAAACCCTCATTTTTGATTATTAGGTTTGAAGTTAGAATGTTTTGCCTAATTTTAACGATGTTAACTAAGCGCTAGTAATAAAGCTATTATACAAAAACAATTGACTATGAAGGGTGCTCAAAAAACACTATTGTTAGCTGCGCTTGTGGGTCTTTCGCTGTTCTCGTGCGTTCCTGCTAAGCAGTATAACCTTCTAAAGGACAACAACACCAAATGCGAGGAGGAGCGTAGCCGATTTAGCCGCGAAAACGACTCTCTAAAAATCCGGGTACGCGAGCTATCGTCTGTAAGGTCGGTGCTCGAACGCGAAAAAGCGGCCTTAATTTCCGATAGCACCAAGCGTCAGATTGCGTTTGTTGCCTTAACCCAAGACTACTCGAAGCTGCAAGATAGGTACAACGACCTTAACCTGGCACATGATGCGCTGCTAAAGGGAACTCAGTCCGAAACCAAGAAGCTGCTTGCCGAAATCCAAAAAGCGCAATCGTTGTTGATGCAACGCGAAGACTCGCTGCGTGCGCTCGAAGGGCAGCTGAATGCTCGTAGCAGCAAGCTGAGCTCGGCTCAGACGCAGATGGATTCGCTACTTCGTAACCTGAACGAAAAGAGCGCCACCCTTATTGAGCTGCAAGCCATGCTTGCCAAGAAGGATTCGATAAGCAACGCTCTGCGCCAAAAGGTGAAGAATGCGCTTATCGGATTTGATGGTAAGGGGCTTACCATTACCCAAAAGAACGGGATGGTGTACGTGTCGATGGAAGATAAGCTGCTATTTAAGTCGGGAAGCTTTGAGATTGACACTCGAGGTGCCGATGCAATCAGAGGTTTAGCAGAGGTGCTCGCCCAAAATCCCGATATCAACATTATGGTAGAGGGGCACACCGACGATGTACCCTACCAGGGACGTGGCGAACTTAAGGATAACTGGGACCTGAGCGTGAAGCGTGCAACTACGGTAGTGCGCTTGCTTACCGAGAATAAGGGGATTAATCCTACACGTATAACCGGTGCAGGCCGTAGCCAGTACCTTCCTATGGAGGCGGCCAAGACACCTCAGGCCCGTCAGAAGAATAGGCGTACCGAAATCATCCTTACGCCTAACCTCGATGAGCTAATGCAGATTATCGAAAAGAACTAGCGCCTCATAGTGCGGTGGAAAGGCGCGGCAAAACATGTCGCGCCTTTTTTTGTTAAGCGAGGAATTTCGCTTTTAAATAATGGTACAACTCCATTTCGAAGGTTATCCCCCGCTGGCGGGGGATATGCTTTGTGATACGACATGCTGATTCTTTAGCGTCTACCTCTTTTATGAAAGATGGATTCTTAAATGCGAAATCCCTGTTTGTTAGCCGAGGAAACATCAATTGCATATTTTTGATGGCTATCTTTACTACTAAATTGAATACATAATAATGAGCTGGATTAAAGACCCCAAGAACCATCATCCGCAGTTTAGTGCGCTGGAAATATTGAAGTATGTAGGACCGGGCCTGCTGGTTACCGTTGGCTTTATCGATCCCGGAAACTGGGCATCGAACCTTGCCGCTGGAGCAACCTACGGCTACTCGCTGCTTTGGATGATTACCCTTTCTACCGTTCTGCTTATAGTGCTTCAGCATAATGTGGCGCACCTTGGCATTGCTACTGGCCTATGCCTATCGGAGGCGGCCAACAAGTACTTTGCGCCCCGTACGGCTAAGGCTTTTCTGGGTTCGGCAATGCTAGCATCTGTATCTACCTCGCTAGCCGAAATTCTAGGTGGCGCTATTGCCCTTAACATGCTCTTTTCAATCCCTATAAAGGTAGGGGCGGTGCTGGTGCTGGTGTTTGTGCTCATCATGCTGCTCACCAACAGCTACCGTATCATCGAGCGCTGGATTATCGCCTTTGTATCCATCATCGGCCTTTCCTTTATCTACGAGCTCTCGCTGGTGAACATCGATTGGGGTGCGGCTACAAAGGCTTGGGTTACCCCTTCGTTCCCCGAAGGCTCTATGGTAATTATTATGAGCGTGCTGGGAGCGGTGGTAATGCCGCACAACCTGTTTCTGCACTCCGAGGTGATCCAGAGCCGCCAGTGGAACCTAACCGATGAAAAGGTTCGGGAGAAGCAGCTCAAGTACGAGTTCTTTGATACGCTGCTGTCGATGGTGGTTGGCTGGGCCATTAATAGCGCCATGATACTGCTGGCGGCGGCCACCTTCTTTGCCGCCGGAACCGAGGTGACGGAGCTGCAGCAGGCAAAGAACCTGCTTATCCCGCTGCTGGGCAATAACGCCAGCAACGTATTTGCCGTTGCGCTGCTCTTTGCAGGTGTGGCATCTACCATCACCTCGGGGATGGCTGCAGGTTCCATCTTTGCCGGCATGTTCAACGAGCCTTACGATATAAAGGACTCGCACTCTAGGGTTGGCGTATCCATTTCGCTGGTTGCGGCAACGGTTATCATCTTCATTATTGGCGATCCGTTTAAGGGGCTGGTGCTATCGCAGATGTTTCTGAGCATGCAGCTGCCGTTTACCATCTTTTTTCAGGCAAGGCTAACCTCCTCGGAACGGGTGATGGGTAAGTATAAGAACACCCCCTTTACCCGTACGCTCATCTACCTGCTTGGTGCCATTGTTACCGTACTGAACATTATGCTGCTGGTAAGCTTCTTTGTGTAGTGGAGCTGCTGAGCTTGCGTGCTTTATAAAACTTTTTAGCGTCGAAAACCCGAGTAGGAAGCGTATCCTGCTCGGGTTTTGTGCGCTAGGACTCCTGTTTTTATTCGTTCTCTTTAGGTGATGCTGACAGATTGACACCTAAATGAGTCCGGAGTGCGTTCGGACTGTGTTCGGACTCCGTTCGGACTGCTACGGATATCGTACCCCTAGGGTACGACATATTGGCAGATGTTTACTCCTCTTCTATGCGCCATCCTTTGTACTATAGAGGTGGGTTCGCCATGCTTGCTTAGCTGCGAATTTCTTGACCTCCTACTGCACAAGACTACGCTTTTAGTGTTTAACTGGTAATGCGAATTGGGAGTTGAACCCTATTGAAAATTGGGCTGGAGCCCATATCTTCATTTGCCCATTTCCTCCGTCAGCTAAAGCTGACGGCAATAGCCCGCAAGCACTCTTGCCGACCCATCGATTAAGGTATAGTGTAGCATTAAAAGCGGGTTATTCATTGCCGTCCCATTTATGGGACGGTTAGAGATGATGGTAAAGCGGGCTTTAGCCCCATAGGGGTACTATTCCAACCCTTAATTCGCATTGGTAGGCAAAACGAATTACCATGTTAAGGGGAGTAGACTTTGTATTTATCGGACTGCAGCCGTGGGATATTCCTCTGGGGAGCACGGCTAAGAATGTTGCCGTGGAGGTGGCCCGAAACAATCGAGTACTTTTTGTTAACCCTCCGCTTAGCCGCAAGGCGTGGTTCCTGCATCGATTAGACCCTAGGGTACGGATGCGGATGGAGGTTGTGGAGGGTAAGCGGGACTGTTTGGAGCAGTATTCCGAGAATCTTTGGGTGCTTACACCTCGGCGGGTTGCCGAGTCGGTTGGCTTCGTAGCCCATCATGGGCTGTACCGCTGGTTTAACCGCCATAACGATAGCCGCCTAGCCAAGGAGATTGCCTATGCCGCTCGGCGTTTGGGCTTTGGTAGGTATATTCTGCTTAACGATAACTCCATGCTTAGCGGCTTTTACCTGAAGGAGATGCTCAAGCCGCTGCTTTACCTCTACCTGCTTAGAGATAATGTTATTGCCTTAGGCTACCATAGGCGGCATGGCTCTCGTATGCAGCCCGAACTGGTGGCAAAGTCCGATCTGGTATTTGCCAATTCTGGCTACTTTGCCGACTACTGCCGCCGATACAATCCAAAAACCTTCATGATAGGTCAGGGATGCGACGTATCGCTCTTTGCTGATGAGGATGGAACGCTTGCCGTTGCTCCCGAGCTAAAGCCTATCCGTAGGCCGATAGTGGGCTATACGGGTGCGCTAGCGGCCCATAGGCTCGACATTGAGCTGCTGCTGCATACAGCCATCTCTCGTCCCCAGTGGAGCTTGGTGCTGGTAGGACCCGAAGATGATACCTTTAGGGCATCGCGCCTACATGCGTTGCCCAATGTTCATTTTACTACCGCTCAGCCTATCGAACGTATTCCAAGCTTTGTAAAGGGATTCGATGTCGCCATTAACCCTCAGCGGATAAACGAGGTAACAAGCTGGAACTATCCGCTAAAGATTGACGAGTATCTGGCACTAGGAAAGCCCGTTGTGGCCACTCGAACCGCATTTATGGGCTACTTTGGTAGCTGGGTGAGGCTTGCATCTACACCTCACGAGTTTGTTGAACAGCTAGAGATGGCTATAGAGGAGGATACTCCCGAGCTGCGACGGGCACGTATTGCGTATGCCCATACCCATACGTGGGAGATTTTTGTAGGAAAGATATACGAGCAGATCGAAAGCGTTGTCAAGCAGATGTAATCCTTTTTTAGATATGAACTCTTTCCCATTGGTAAGCATCATAACCGTAAACCACAATCAGGTAGCCGCTACGGTAGCCCTGCTGGAAAGCCTTACGGCCATTTCCTATCCCAATATAGAGGTGGTTGTGGTCGATAATGGGTCGTTGGCGAATGATGCTGCTAGGATAGCACAGGCTGCATCTTGGGCTAAGGTTGTATCTAGCCCTACGAACCTTGGTTTTGCAGGAGGGTGTAACCTAGGCCTTGCTGTGGCAAAGGGCGAGATGCTTCTCTTCCTAAATAACGATGTTGAGGTTGCTGCAGGCTTCCTCGAACCGCTTGTAGAGCAAATGCAGAAGCCTGGAGTAGGTATGGTTAGCCCTAAGATCCGGTTCTACCATAATCCGGAAATCATACAGTATGCTGGCGCTACGCCCTTATGCTACATTACGATGCGCAACAGGGCTATAGGTTTTGCCGAAAGGGACATGGGACAGTACGATAAGCCCTATAGAACCTCATTTGCGCATGGTGCTGCAATGATGACTTCGAGGGAGGTTGTCAGTAGGGTTGGGTTAATGTACGAGGGATTCTTCCTTTACTACGAGGAAATGGATTGGTGTGAGCGGATTAGTCGAGCCGGCTACACCATTATGTACGAGCCAGCTTCCGTTGTTTTTCATAAGGAGTCTGCCAGCATTGGCAAGTCTAGTCCGCAAAAGGCCTACTACCTAAATCGCAATAGGCTGCTCTTTCTAAAGCGTAACGCTAGTGGGCTAACGCGTGCTTTGGGGATAGCCTATTTTTGGGTTGTAGCGGCTCCTAAGAGGCTTGTACTTTCAATTATTGGAGGGCAAGGTAAACATCGCAAAGCCTTGGTGCGTTCTTTACTCTGGCATCTTAACCCTAAGCCTAATGAGTATGTTTCTTAACGCTCTTCTTTGGGTGGTGTACTGCTACCTGACGTTTTGGATGTTGTACTTTCTGTTTTTTGGAATTGTGGGGCATTTTCGCAAATCACGTCCTGTGGGGCGCTCGTGGAGCGCCACTTTTCTGGTACTTATCCCTGCCTATAAGGAGGATGACGTAATTGTGGATTCCGTAGTAAGTGCGGTGAACCATAGCTACCCTAACGATATGTACGACGTTGTGGTAGTAGCCGATTCGCTACTTTCGGAAACGTTAGATCGGCTTAGAGAGATACCGGTAGAAGTGCTGGAGGTTAGCTTCGATAATAGCACGAAAAGCAGGTCGATTAATGCTGCGCTTGCTGCAATCCGTAACGATTACGATGCGGTAGTAGTGCTCGATGCCGACAACCACATGGCATCTGATTTCCTGTCGAAGATGGCAACAAAATGCAATAGGGGTGCTAAGGCTATTCAGGGACATAGAATTGCGAAGAGCATTGGCTCAAAGATGGCGCTGCTCGATGCTGTAAGCGAGGAGGTAAACAACCATATCTTTCGATTAGGACATCGCGAGGTTGGGCTATCGAGTGCGCTAGCAGGCTCGGGGATGGTATTCGAATACTCTCTATTTAAGGAGGTGATGGCGCAAGTTGAGGCCGTAGGAGGTTTTGATCGGGAGCTAGAGCTGCGGCTAATTGAACAAGGAATACGTATAGATTACGTGCCGGATGCCTACATATTCGACGAAAAGGTGGCGACACACGATGCTTTTCGTCACCAGCGTCGGCGTTGGTTTGCTGCTCAGTACCACTATTTAGGGCGATATGCAAGATCGGGAGTTAAGGCATTATTCAAAGGCCATATAGACTATGCCGATAAGGTATTGCAGGGGGCTCAAGTTTCCCGTTTGCTGCTACCTGGGTTGCTTGTTGCTTTTGGAACAGTAGCAGCAATCTTCGCTCTTTCTCCTTCGTGGGTGTTTTGGGCTATATCCTTAGCAGGATCCGTTGTCGCTCTTCTTATTGCTATTCCTGCTCGGTTCTACAACAGGTTTCTCGTTGGCGCTATGGTCGAAATCCCTACAACTTTTGTTAGCATGCTTCTATTGCACTTTACGCTAAAAGGAGCCAATAAAACATTCATTCATACCAAGCATGGACAAGATGATGGCAAGCCAGAATCGAGGCAGAAAGCTCCGTATTGCAATTGAGGCACAGCGGCTGTTCCGCCCTCAAAAGCATGGGATGGATGTGGTGGCGCTCGAAATGATTAGGATGCTCCAACAGCTAGATACCTACAACGAATACTACATTCTTACCAAGGAGGATAGTGATGTTTGCCTTCAGGAAACCTCCAACTTTCATATTGTATGTAGCGATTCAAGCTGCTATCCCTACTGGGAGCAGGTGTACCTTCCACGTTGGGTGGCAACGAATAAGCCAGATTTGCTCCATTGCACCTCTAGCACAGCACCGCTTTGGGTTGGTTGTCCTCTATTCCTTACCCTTCACGATCTTATTTTTCTAGAAAAAGACTGTTGGATAGGTAAGAACGCTGGTTCTGCTTACCAGCAATTTGGCAACTACTACCGTAGGATGGTTGCGCCAAGTGCTGCGCGAAGGGCAAAGGCTGTATTTACGGTGTCTGCCTATCAGAAGAGTAGAATAGAATCGGTACTAGGAATTCCAGAGGATAGAGTAAGGGTCGCTTATGGAGGTGCTTCATCGCAGTTTTTAGTTGAGGCTGACGAAAGACTTCAGGATGAGGTACGGCATGCGTACGGCCTTCCCGAAAAGTATATCCTGTTTTTGGGGAATACCGACCCTCGCAAAAACCTTTCGGGCGTGCTTAAGGCTTATGCTATGCTCTTGCAAAGGCTTGGGAATAACGCTCCATTGCTGGTAATTACGGGCATTAGTCGTAAATATCTTGTTGAAAAGATGGTTGAGCAATCGGTAGCGCACATAGAGGGTAGCGTAAAGCTGGTTGATTACGTGGCGGCTAGCCATCTTTCGGTTGTTTACCAGCATGCCGAAATGCTGCTTTTCCCATCCTTTTCAGAAGGTTTTGGTCTTCCAATAGTAGAGGCAATGGCCTCACGCATACCTGTAGTAACCTCGAATGTAACCTCTATGCCCGAAGTTGCCGGCGATGCTGCATTGCTGGTTGACCCAGCTTCGCCAGCAGGGATAGCCGATGCTGCAGAAGCGCTGCTAAAGAATGCCCATCTGCGAGAAATGCTTGTAGAAAAAGGATACTTGCGTTCGCAGCAGCTTACCTGGCGAAGCATGTCGGAGCAGGTGCTCGAGAGCTATTTAGGCATTTAATATGAGCAAAACTCAAAAGAGGTTGTTTAAACCTAGTGTATGCATCAAACCTCAAAAACCGTAATGTTAATTAGGGATAGGATAAAATCGAACCCAATGTTAAGATCACTTGCGCTTTGGCTGCTGATGCCAAGGCGTCAGGCTCGTCCTCGTTATTGGGTTAGATTGTTTGTCAATCCGGTTTGCCATGTAAAGGGAAAGCGTAGCCGTATTTGTCGTCGTGTCAGAAAGGATCTTTTCCCTTTTAGGAAGTTCTCTATTGGCCATAACTCTACCGTTGAAGATTTTGCTACGTTGAATAATGGTGTAGGCGATATTACAATTGGGCATAATACCCGAATTGGCATTGGAAGCGTGCTGATAGGGCCTGTATCAATTGGTAACGATGTGCGTATTGCTCAGAATGTGGTTTGTTCGGGTCTCAACCACGGTTATCAGGATGTTACGCTTCCTATTTGGCAGCAATCCGTTGTTACCGCTCCAATTACAATAGGAGATGGGACGTGGGTTGGCTCCAATGCTGTGGTTGTTGCAGGTGTAAGCATTGGTGAGCATTGCGTCATAGCAGCTGGGAGTGTTGTTACAAAATCGGTGGACGATTACCATGTTGTTGGAGGTAATCCCGCCAAAATCCTAAAAGTGTATAACAAGGAACTTGGCGTATGGGAGAAAACCTCTAGTTCAAAATAGGTAAGCCATTATGCATGCTACTCAAACTATATTTTGGATTTGCTTATCGGTAGCCTTTTACGCTTATGTGGGCTATCCCATAGTTCTATGTGTAATGGTTCTTATAAAGCGTACGATAAGAACGGAAGGTGCTAGTGCTGCTGCTAACTACGAACCCGAGGTAACCCTTCTTATTGCAGCCTATAACGAAAAAGACTATGTAGAAGAGAAGATGCGTAATACGCAGGAGTTAGATTATCTCCCCGATAAGCTAAAGGTTATATGGATTACAGATGGCTCTACCGATGGAACTCCCGATTTGCTTAAAAGATATCCTAAGGTAATTGTTCTTCATCAAGATACTCGTGCAGGTAAAATAGGGGCGATAAATAGAGGAATGAGGCATGTTTCAACACCTATTACAGTATTTTGCGATGCAAATGCGCAGCTCGAAAAGTATTCCATTAGACGAATGGTTGGGCTATTTGCTAATCCGAAAGTTGGGTGCGTTTCTGGTGAGAAACGCATATTACTCGACGACATGGAGGCCGCTGCTGCATCCGGCGAGGGTATTTATTGGAGGTATGAGTCGACCCTAAAACGGTGGGATTCGGAGTTGAATTCAGTGGTTGGGGCAGCAGGTGAGCTGTTTGCAATTAGAACCGATTTATTTGAAGAGGTAGAGCCAGATACTCTGCTCGATGATTTTATGATTTCGATGAGGATTGCCCAGCGGGGCTATAAGGTAAAGTACAATCATAGGGCATATGCCGTTGAAAGAGCATCATCCAACATTACCGAAGAGTTAAAGAGGAAAATAAGGATTTCGGCCGGGGGGATTCAATGCGTTGTAAGGTTGGCTCCGCTTCTCAACATCTTTAAGTATGGCCTACTCTCTTTTCAGTACGTATCGCATCGGGTCTTAAGGTGGACGCTTGCCCCTCTCTGCCTTTTGCTGGTGCTTTTTCTAAATTTTGCAATTTCAATTAAAGACGGATTTGCATTGAGTTCTGTGTATACGTGGTTTTTTGCAGTGCAGGTTGTGTTTTATCTGCTTGTTGTTTTTGGCTTTTTGTTGAGGAATAGAAAGTTGCGAGCGAGGTGGATTTTTATACCCTTCTTTTTCTACATCATGAACTATTCTGTATTTAGGGGATTTATTAGGTACATTAAAGGTTCGCAGTCGATTAATTGGGATAGGGTAGAGCGTGCCTAGAATAGTTGTTACTCTGTATGCTTATAGCCTTTTTGCGTGTTATTTTTGCAGCAGTTCGTAGATTTTAGATCGTTTTGCGAGAATATACTTCCATCCTCTAATAAAAATAAGGGAGAAGTGTACCTCAATATATCGGTTTAAAATACTGTATCCAATGTAGGCGCCGACAAATGTGTTGATTATGGTTACTGCAGCCATGACAAATAGCGACTGGAATACAACTATTGCTATAATGTCGCCAATAATGTTTAAAGCTACCATTACGACAACCTTGTAGAGGTTGTGCTTTGGCTTTTCAATAGCATCGAGGGCTATTCCAGAGAGTCTGTCGAAAGGAAGGAATAGCCCATAAAGGATGTAAACCCGGAATATAGGTATCGACTCAAGGTATTGCTCGCCACCAAATAGCATCACAAGTGGGTAGGCAAATATCTCGCAAAATAGCAGTAGAGGTATAAATAGGAAGAAAAGCATGCCGCTGTAGTCGAGGTATAAGCCACTTAAGATATTGTTTTTGATATTCTTTGAGGCTTTAACTATTCGCGGATAGAGCGTTGCGGCAAAGCTACGAAGCGGTATCTCCAGAAGTTCGCTTAGCTTAAGGGGGACGCTGTAAATGGCTACCGCATCAACTCCTAATATGGGGATGAGACCTAGAATGAACGTATCGGCACTTTTTATAAGGCTAGTGCTGATTAGGGTTCCTACACTGAACTTCCCAAAGCTAATAAGCTGTTTTAGCGCGCTTCGTGTAACAAATCGTATTCGTGTAGCACCATCCCATCCAAATATTACACAGATGATGGATGAAAAGAGCTGAGTGCTAATTTGGATAATAATTGTGGTCTCTATGTTGTATCGGAATATAAAGAAGTTGGTGATGGCGTATGCCAAAAATACTATGCTAGGTATAAATCGTACGAAAAGCAAGCTGGCAAAGCGCTCCTTTGCCAGCATGAGGCTGATGGCATTGTTCAACGGAAGGTTGGCAAGCGCCATTACAGGATACCACTTCAGGAAAAGATAGAACCCTGATGTCTCCGCTTCGTTTTGTTGTGCTAGGTAGGTTATTGCTATAATTGCGTTTATGGCAAGTGTTGCTACGAGGCTAATCAGATAGTTGGCTCCGATAAGAGCTTTACGATCTTTCGTGCTGGCTGTTAGGAGAAATTTTACTATCGATGTTCGGGTTAAGCCAAAGCGAAGCATTTCGAGAAATGTGCCGCCTACCACAAATAGCATGTATTGGCCAAAATCGGTAGGTAGGTAGCTTCGGGCTAAGATGGCAAACGATAGAAATGCAAAACCAGCAGACAGAATATTCCCAAAAATCGAGAGAAAGTTGTTGTTGTGCAGTACCGATCGGAAAAGGCTATTCATGCTTGCTGGTTATGCGAATTTTCGTTGAAGGTATGGGCGGAATAGGTTTCTTATACGTTTTCCTGTTGGAGGAGAGCAGGAATGGTTAGAAGTATAATCTTTATGTCGTTTAAAAACGAGCAGGTTAGTGCATACTCGTTGTCGAGGGATTTCCTTTCTTCTTCTGACAAGTTTGGTTTCCCTCTTTTCTTGGTTTGCCACAAGCCTGTTATTCCTGTAGGAGCCATAAAGCGTAGGCTCCATTGGTCGGAGGTAAGCAATTCTGCTTCGTAGAGCGGAAGGGGGCGATTCCCAACTATAGACATATTTCCTTTAAGCACGTTGATGAGCTGGGGGAGCTCATCTATACTGGTGTTACGGATGAATCTTCCTACTTTGGTTATACGAGGGTCGTCCTTAATTTTTATAAAGGCTGAAGCGTTTCTCTGGTGGCGTTTCTTTTGGTATAGGTCTTCACAGATCTCTCCTCCATCAACAAGAAGTATAGGAGAGCATGGATGCCCTAACCTCTTGCAAATTTGGCACTCATTGTCTTCATTTTTCGAGTTGCTATTATACAGGTTTAAGTGCTTTATTTCCTTTAACTTGTTGTCCGAACCTGTGTACATCGACCGAAACTTATAGAATGTAAATACTCTATAACCCGTACCAACGCGTTCGGAAGCATACCAGAACTTTCCTTTCGATTCGAGTCTGATTGCTATGGCAGCAATCAGAAGTATAGGCAAGGTTATCAGCAACATTATCCCCGCAGTGGTAACATCAAAAAGTCGTTTTGCTGTAGGTATTTTGTATTCAGGTATTGCTACTATAGATGAAGTCGATATTCCTCTATTCTCTTTTAGAAATTGTATGCGCTTTTCTAGTTGCTCTGCACTAATATCCGTTCCATATCCATCGGCAATACCTTGTTTTAGCAGCCGCTCTGCATCGGTGGAGGAAAAGTTCCCATTTACTAGGATGTACGGAATGGGTGTGCTGCCGCCAATGTGGGAAATCATTGCATTTTCGCTACTGTTGGCATTATAGAGGCTTACTTCTTCAATGATGGCATCGTAATCTTTAGCCTCTTTGCTGTTTAAAATCTTATATGCTAAAAGCATATTGTCAAAGAATTCAGCATCGAAGTTTGGGTACTCCTTTATCTTTTGTATTAAATTCTTGTGATTTCCGATGTAGAGTAGCTTCATCCTTTTGTTGGATTTAGTCGTATGCTTAGGCTAGCAGGTTCTTTATTCTTAGGTAGAGTTCCTCCGGGTTAAAGGGTTTCACTACATAGTCGCGAGCACCCATTCGTAAGAATTTTATGCGTTCGCCACTATTTTCGAGCGCTGAAAGCATAATGACGGGGATATTCTTGAAGAATCCGCTCGATTTTATTTGCGAAAGAAATTCATCTCCGTCCATATAGGGCATTTGAATGTCGGCTACAATTATATCTGGGATGTTTCCTTCCTGCATCCATAGTAGAGCTTGCCTACCATCAGGCATAGTTGTAACGCTGTAGTATTTCGATAGGTAGTGGCTTAGCAGCTTAAGAATGGTTGCTTCGTCGTCGACAACTAAAACCTTTTTCATCATTGTAGTATTTAAATTCTATCGGATTACTTAAGGCAAAGCTTCTTCTCTGCTTTTATTTGGGGGACAACCTGCATTATTTGCACTTTTAGTGCGTTGTAGATCTTTTCGATATGATCTTTATCCGCATTTTTTCTGCAAGCATCCTCTATAAAGTCTAAGTTTTGTCGGATTGCTGCCATTCCAAAAATGCTTACTGAGGACTTAAACTTATGGGCTATTCTTCCAATCTCTACCATGTTGTTTTGCAATAGGTAGTACTCTGTTTTGCTTAAGAATTCTGAGGTTTGGTTTAAGAAGGTTTGAAACATGTCTGCTTCAAATTCTTTATCCCCATTCGAGTAGATTTTGAGTTCGGTTAAGTCGTAAAGCATATCTCTGTAGTTGAGAAATGGTGAAAATCAAACAAAGGAATCGCCAACTCTTTTTACCATTATAGAACTTTAATTATTTTTAATAGTTCATTTTAGGCTGGTATATTAACGGTTGTAAATGCACTCTTTTAGTAATTCGCTGATTTTAAAGATGAGACTTGGATGTGAGTTTTACCAAAAGGATGTGCTTGATGTAGCACCTCTTCTTCTTGGAAAAATACTTGTTAGGCGCTTTGATGATGGTTCCGAAATAAGGCTTCCCATTGTTGAGGTTGAAGCCTATAAAGGTGAAGAAGACTTGGCGTGTCATGCGCGTTTTGGCAAGACTACCCGGAATGGAATTATGTATGAACAAGGAGGGGTTGTGTACATGTTTCTCATTTATGGGATGTACTGGATGCTTAATATCGTTACAGGTGCTGGTGATTTTCCCGAAGCAATTCTAGTTAGAGGAGCAGGTCTTTATAATGGTCCAGGTAAGCTAACTCGGGCACTACATCTCGATAAATCGTTTTATGGAGAAAATTTGGTAACCTCAGAGCGGCTTTGGATTGAAGATTCGCCAATGTTAGCCAGCTACCACACAACTCCTCGAATAGGTATCGGTTATGCTGCCGCAAAATGGAGAGATATACCTTGGAGGTTTGTTTTAGACGAAATAAAGTAAAAGTAGGAGGATGTAAACATTCCCGTAGTGCTGCTTATTTTTAGATAAATTTCAATTTCCTACGAACTTTTCTCCTTAATGTAAGTTAATAACATTTGAAGCATGATTTCCTGTTTTGAGGAATCTCCGTATTAATTGGCTTACTCTTTAAGGAACCACTACTATGAAGAATACGAGTCCTACGTTCTCGTTTCGCAAAAGAGCGCTTAGCTTTAAGTACGCTTTTCAGGGGATTGTGGGGTTAATTCGTGCGGAGCATAACGCATGGATACACACTTTTGCAGCAGTTGTTGCTGTTACTCTTGGTTTTCTACTCAATATCAGCGTGCAAGAATGGATTGTCGTCATCATTCTTATTGCGTTAGTACTAGCAGGCGAGGCGTTTAACTCAGCCATTGAAGCGCTTGCCGATCATGCATCCGATACAATTCATCCTTTGATAGGTAAGGCAAAAGACTTTGCTGCAGGTGGAGTGCTTTTTCTTGCTACTGCAGCACTTATTGTCGGATGTATAATATTTATTCCAAAGATTTTATTGCTATTTTCATAATAGAATGCGTATGGACCAAAATTCAGAACAACCCAAAATTGTGCGATTTGCTCGTTTCCTTTTTGTATGGATCTGTGTGGGTATTCCGCTAGGACTCTTAACCCTTACGGTTGGACCTATGCGCTGGTTAGCCAACTATGCGCATAAAACGTCGATGCCTACCGAGAAGGAGGCTTTTTATGGAAAGCTTATTATTTTGGGATTTGTAGTAGTCTCGTTTTTGGTAGCATTTCTTATTTGCCGAGTAATTCTACGGTGTGGAAAAAAGAAGAGTCAGAAAGGGGGAATGGGTGTACTGCTACTTCTTTTAGTTGGGTCGTTAGGTGTATTTGTTTTTCGACCCGATTTGCTTATAGCAAAGCAGCCCGATAGGCAAATTATTGTTGAAAATGGGACGTCGCTGCAAAAGGCAGAGTTTGTGCTGGGCTCTTATCCTGATTACGATCAGATTAAAATATTGAAGAGCGAAGGATACACCGCTATTATTACTCTTCTTCATCCATTGGTAGCACCTGCCGAACCTAAAATGCTTAGCGATGAGCGTGAGAATGCTCAAGTAGCAGGTATTGATCTTATTGAAATGCCAATGCTCCCATGGGTTTCAGGAAATGAGAAAACTATAATGAAGATTAGAGCACTAGCAAAAACCGCAAAGGGGAAATATTACGTTCACTGCTATCTGGGGAAAGATCGTATAAATGCATTTCGATCTATAATAGCCGATGAGAATGCCAGCTATAAGGCTGCTAGAGATCTTGAAGCGAGAGATCTGAGCACAAAGAATTATTTTGAAAATGGGCCTGTATTTAAGTTAGGAAATAGAGTGTACATTACCCCATATCCTTCAGACGAGGAGTTTCTTACCTATCTTTTTAATGGAGATGTTAAAACAATAGTTTGCATTTTAAATCCTGCAGTAGCATCGGAAAAGAGCTTAGTTGAGAAGGAAAAAAAGTATGCGAAGCTTTATGGGGTTCGCTTTGTAAACTTGCCTATTCGTAGCAATAGTCTTACCGATATTCGTATCCTGAAGGATTCGGTTTCGAAGTTAGAAAAGCCTCTTGTGATACACGGTATTAATTCAAATACCCCTACTGTAAATGCTATTAAGGAGCATCTTAAAGAAGGCTCCTAGATAGGTGTGGTTTAATAGATAAAAGGAAAGGCTCTTGTTTGGGAGCCTTTCCTTTTATTGTATTAAAAGTCTAGATCTTCGCTTTTTGCTTTGCCGGTGTAACCTTTAATGATTCCGCGCTTTGAGTTTTTTACAAAGTTGACAATGTAATCACGGAATTCGCTTTGAGGAATTTCCTTCTCGATAGCTTCTACGGCCTTCGATACAATATAGCCACTTTGGTATAGCAGGCGGAAAATATCCTGAATCTGATGGATTTCTTCGGGGTTAAACTGGCGACGACGTAGGCCAATAGAGTTGATGCCTACGTAGGCTAGTGGGTCGTGCCCAGCCTTTACAAATGGCGGAACATCCTTGCGGACGAGCGATCCTCCAGAAATCATTACGTGACCGCCAATACGGACAAACTGGTGTACCAGCGTATGGGCGCTAAGAATGGCAAAATCATCAATTTCTACCTCGCCAGCAAGTTGAACTCCATTGCCCAAAATAACGTTGTTCCCGACAATGGCGTCGTGTGCCACGTGTACATAGGCCATTAGCAGACAGTTGCTGCCAACTACTGTTTTCTCCTTGGCAGCGGTTCCCCTGTTGATGGTAACGCATTCGCGGATGGTAGTATTATCGCCAACTTCGGCAGTTGTGATTTCGCCTCTGAACTTTAGATCTTGAGGAATGGCCGATATTACGGCACCAGGAAATATTTTACAATTTTTTCCGATGCGTGCACCATCCATAATGGTAGCGTTAGGGCCAATCCAAGTTCCATCTCCAATTACAACATCCTTACCAATCCAAGCAAAGGCGTCGATGGTTACGTTGGCTCCGATTTTCGCTTCGGGATGAATGTAAGCCATTGGTTGACTCATCTTTTGTACGTTTTGTTATTTTGATTTTACAACTTGAGCGGATAATTCGCCCTCGGCAACAATGGTGTCTCCTACAAATGCTTGGGCCCACATCACGGCAATACCTCTTCGGATTGGTTCCATAAGCTCCATCTTCATGATGATGGTATCGCCTGGAATAACCTTCTTCTTGAACTTCACCTTATCAACTTTTAGAAAGTAGGTAGAGTAGTTCTCTGGATCTGGAACTTGGCCTAGCACCAAAATTCCCCCTACTTGAGCCATTGCTTCAACGATAAGAACGCCTGGCATTACCGGTTCTTCGGGGAAGTGTCCCACAAAGAAGGGCTCGTTCATGGTTACATTCTTAATACCCACAACAACCTCTTTGTCGAGCTGTATGATCTTATCCACCAAAAGGAATGGAGGACGGTGTGGTAGCATCTTTCGGATGCCGTTGATGTCAAATATGGGCTCCACGCAGGGGTTGTAGTGAGGAACTGGAACTTTCATGAACTGGCGCTTCATGATCTTACGGAGCACCTTGGCAAACTCGGTGTTGGCATGGTGTCCTGGGCGCTTGGCAATAAACTTACCCTTTATACGGTTTCCAACTAAAGCAAGATCGCCAACCATGTCTAGTAGCTTGTGGCGAGCGCATTCGTTGGGGAATCGTAGGTCTAGGTTGTTTAAGATTCCGTCGGGACGGCGGTGAACGCTTGGCTTGCTGAATAGGGTTGCTATTCTGTCAAGTTCTTCCTGAGGAACCTCCTTATCTAGAATTACGATTGCATTTTCAAGGTCACCTCCTTTTATGAGGTTGTTCTTAAATAGGAACTCCAACTCGTGGAAGAATACGAAGGTACGGCAAGGGGCAATCTCCTCCTTAAATACCTCTATGGTTTCCATGTTGGCGTACTGGTTGCCCAGCACCTTCGAGTTGTAGTCGATCATCACGTTGAGGCTGAAGTGATCGTCGGGGTAGGCTACAATCTCGATGTTATGCTTCTCGTCCTTCCAAACGGTTTTCTCTTTTATCTCGAAGTAAACGCGTTCTGCATTTTGCTCTTGAGTGCCAACGGCCTCGATGGCTTCGAGGAAGAATTTGGCGCTACCATCCATGATTGGGGTTTCAGGCGCATTGAGCTGCACAAGCGCATTGTCGATATCGCAACCTACAATAGCAGCCATTACGTGCTCGATGGTGGAAACCTTGACTCCATTCTTTTCGAGCGTAGTGCCACGCGAGGTGTCAGTAACATAGTCGGCAAAAGCTTCAATAATTGGCTCGCCTTCTAGGTCTATGCGTTGGAACTTTATACCATGGTTAGCAACAGCAGGAAGAATAGTTAAGGTTACCTGAAGCCCTGAGTGAAGGCCTTGTCCGGTAAGCGTAACGGCTTCCTTTATTGTTTTTTGCATTTCAGACATTCTCTTGCTCTTAAATATATGAGTTATCCTCGTTTACATGCAAATCCCCTCAAAGGTTGACTTTGCGGGGATGTGCTGCTTCTATTTATTGGCTTTTAAAGCCGCTATTTCCTTTTTTAATTCGCTAACCTGCTTGGCTAAATCGGGGAGGTTCTTAAAGACTATCGTACTCTTCTGGAAGTTGCGAATATCAATACCTGGTGCTCCCATCAGTATTTGATCTTCAACTTTTAGCGAGTTGCCTATTCCAGTTTGTGCGGCCAACTTCACGCCATTGGCAATGGTAATATGCCCCGCAATGCCCACCTGTCCGCCAAACATGCAGTTGGCTCCAACTTTAGTTGATCCGGCTATGCCCGATTGTGCAGCCATAACGGTGTTTTCGCCGACCTCCACGTTATGTGCAACCTGAATAAGGTTGTCGAGTTTTACGCCCTTGCGGATAATGGTCGATCCCATTGTTGCACGGTCGATGCAGGCGTTGGCCCCAATTTCTACGTAGTCTTCAATTACTACGTTTCCTATTTGTGGAATCTTCTTGTACTGGTTTGCGGCTGATGGAGCAAAGCCAAAGCCATCTGCTCCGATAACCGAACTGGCATGAATGGTTACGTTGTTACCAAGCACGCACTCGTGGTAAATTTTTACTCCAGAGTAAATGGTAGCGTTGTCACCTATAACGGTATTGTCGCCAATGTACACGTGAGGGTAAATCTTGGCATTCTTTCCGATGGTAACGTTTTCGCCGATGTAGGCAAATGGGCCAACATATGCATCTTCGCCAAGCTTAGCACTTTGTTCGATGCAGGCCTGGGTGCTAATGCCTACCTTTTGCTGCTTGGTGTTTTGGTATAACTCCAACAGCGATGCAAATGCTGCGTAAGCATCGGCAACACGGATTAGGGTACACGAAACAGGCTGCTCTAGCTGAAGATCTTTGTTGACAAGAACTATTGTTGCTTTGGTAGTATACAGGTAATGGTTGTATTTTGGGTTAGCCAAAAAGGCTAAAGTACCTGGCGTTGCTTCCTCTATCTTTGCAACGGTAGTCACCGTGGCATCTGCGTCGCCCTCAATTTCGCCATTCAGAAATGCTGCAATTATTTGAGCTTTAAACTCCATGAGACGCTATTTAGAAATTTGCACAAAACTAAGAATTAAAATTTAAACTCATAATTTGTTTTCGGATAGCACAGGAAATATTTAATAGTCTCACCTCCAAATGCGGAGCTGTTTAGGACATCAGAGGCAATCTCTATGCCTTCTAAGTTGCCGTTTTTGTCGAGAATTTTTATGGTTTGGCTGTTAGGGCTGTAGGCCTTGTTGCTAACTTCGTGGGTAAGCACAAAGTACTCCGATGTTTTGGCGTCAATTAGGTTTATTCGGCTGATTAGATCCTGCTGTTTTTGGGTGACAATATCGGGAGAAAAGGGTAATTTGCTGAGCTCTATTTTGAGAAGGGTTCGGCTGTTTAGCATTCGGCAAAGGTTCTTTAGTATAAAGTCGTCCGAACGCTCCCACTCCTTGAGGCAAACCGAAATGTCGGAGTCGTCGAGTTGAACGAAGTAGGAGATAAGCTCATCGGCATTGTCGAGGTTTACCTTGTCGGCATTTTTTGGGTCTAGAAAGAAACGGAGGGTAGGGGTAATGTACAGTGGTATATCTTGGGTAATACACTCTTTAGCCCGTTTAAAGGCTTGAATGAGCAGCTGCTCGGCGGCAATTACCGTTTTATGAAGGTACACCTGCCAGTACATCAGGCGACGGGCAATAAGGAACTTTTCGATGGAGTAGATTCCTTTTCCCTCTACCACCAGCTCGTCGTTTACCACCTCTAGCATCTTAATTATGCGGTCGAGACCAATGGCACCTTCCACCACACCGGTAAAGAAGCTGTCGCGGCGTAGGTAGTCGAGCCTGTCCACATCCAGCTGGCTCGAGATGAGCTGGTGCAGGAAGTGTTTAGGGTATTCATCCTTAAAAATTTGGATGGCTAGTGATAGTTTGCCCCCTAGCTCGTGGTTTAGCTGATGCATCATTAGCAGCGATAGATCCTCGTGGCTTACCCCTTCGGCAATGTTGAACTCCAGCGCATGAGAGAATGGTCCATGTCCGATGTCGTGTAGCAGGATGGCGCACATGGTGCCTTCTTCCTCTTCGATGGTAATGTTGTGGCCCTTGCTGCGCAGCGAGTCTATGGCCTGTTTCATCAGGTGCATTGCCCCTAGCGTATGCTGGAAGCGGGTATGAACAGCGCCGGGATACACCAGGTACGTTAGCCCAAGCTGCTTTACATCGCGGAGGCGCTGAAAGTAGCGATGCTCTACGAGTTCGGCAGTAAGGTTGTTGGGTATGTCTATAAACCCATGTACAGGGTCGTTTATGATTTTCTTGATGCTTTTGCTCATGTGGTAATGCTGTGATGGATAGCCGACAAAGTAAGGAAAGATAAAGCAAAATAGGGACTATTGCCTCTATTTTCTTTGTATTACGCTAGATCGGGGGAATGGTTTTACCAATGTTCGAGCTAAAAAATGTTATCTAATTTATATTGTAAGACGTTGTAAGATAAAGGTTAACGGCAAAAATATTGGAATATTTGTATAAATGACAGTCATTTTTTGCTACTTTTACAATTCGATCTTCGATGACAGTTCTTAGTGTCAATCATACTAATATCATTTCATAATGCAAACATTAGACAGCTACAATTTCGGAGGCAAAAAGGCCATCATCCGTGTTGACTTTAATGTGCCTTTGGATATGGAAACCTTCGAGGTAACCGACGATACCCGTATCCGCGGTGCGCTTCCTACCATCAACAAGATTCTTGCCGATGGCGGTTCTGTTATCCTAATGTCTCACCTTGGTCGTCCAAAGGGTGTTGAGGAGAAGTCTTCGCTTAAGCACATCATCCCAACCTTGGAGAAGAACCTTGGCAAGAGCGTTAAGTTTGCCGACGACTGTGTTGGCGCTTCAGCCGTTGAAATGGCTGCTAGCCTAAAGCCAGGCGAAGTGCTACTTCTTGAGAACCTTCGCTTCTACGCAGAGGAAGAGGGTAAGCCACGTTTGCCTAAGGATGCAAGCGAAGAGGAAAAAGCTGCTGCCAAGAAGGTGGTAAAGGAAAGCCAAAAGGAGTTTGTTAAGAAGCTGGCTTCTCTTGCTGATGTTTACGTTAACGATGCTTTCGGTACAGCACACCGTGCTCACGGTTCTACCGCGCTTATTGCTGATCTTTTCTCTCCCGAGAACAAGATGTTCGGATACCTTATCAACAGCGAGCTTAAGGCTATGGATACCGTTCTTAAGTCGTCTGCAGAGCCATTCACCGCGATCATGGGTGGAGCAAAGGTTTCCGATAAGCTGCTTATCATCGAGAACCTATTGGAGCGAGTTCAAAACCTTATCATCGGTGGTGGTATGGCCTACACCTTTATTAAGGCTCAAGGTGGGCAAATCGGTACTTCTATCTGCGAAGACGATAAGCTAGACCTAGCGCTTGATCTTCTTGCTAAGGCAAAGGCTAAGGGCGTTACCGTTTATCTTCCTGTTGATGGTGTTGCTGCCGACAAGTTTGCTCCAGATGCTGATACTGTTAACTGCAAGATCGACGAGGTTCCTGCTGACAGAATGTCTCTTGATATCGGTCCAGAATCTGCAAAAATCTTCACCGACGTGATCACCAACTCTAAGACCGTACTTTGGAATGGTCCTATGGGCGTATTCGAGTTCGATAAGTTTGCCGTAGGAACTACCACTGTTGCTAAGGCTGTAGCTGCTGCAACTGCTAACGGTGCCTTCACCCTAATTGGCGGTGGCGACTCGGTTGCTGCTATCAACAAGAACAAACTTGCCGATAAGGTAAGCTACGTATCAACCGGTGGTGGTGCTATGTTGGAGTACATGGAAGGTAAGGTACTTCCTGGTATTGCAGCTATCCGTGGCGAGTAAGAAATCCTACAAACCGATATAAAAAGAAAAAAGGTCGACATCGCGTCGGCCTTTTTTCACAAACCACTCAAAAAACCATTAACGTTTTAACATTAATACTTACTAAAATAACTATTAATTGGCCTGTGCTGCAACTTGCACATACGTAATACGCATACCTCCCCTTAAATGTTCTTTTTCTTGATCCGATTTAAGTAATAACATTAATCGTTAAAGCTGCTAAGCTTGCCGTCAGAAAGTTACAGCAGATCTTAAGCTAACAAAGGCAACCTCCTTTTGCAACTTTTTTGATCTTGGGCGTGCCCCTTCTAGTCGAGCGATTCACTAGGACGGGTTTGGAACCCATCCTTACTTGCATCTGCATGGTCGCATTTGCAATTCCATTTTTTAGGGTTGGTGGCAATGTATTGCCGAACATGTTCCAATTCGACATCGTTGCGGATGATATGTTCGTAGTAATCGCGTTGCCAAACCGGAATGCCCGTAACGCCACGTATTTGGTTCACACGTTTGGCGGAAAATGTTTTGAATTGGCGTACGATTTCGGATAATGGGTGGCGTTCCGTTGGGGCGGTTCGGAACCCGCCCGTACCGAACCCGCTCCAATATCGGTTATCAAAATAATCCCATGCACATGGTCGGGCATAACAACGAATTCGTCCAATACGATAGGGGTATTGTGGTTGGGCAAATCGAACCATGTGAATTCCACCATTTGTCCCGCATCGTTCATTTGCATTTCGTCCTTTTTAATTTTACCGAATAGGTGCTCGCGGTTTTGCGTACAAACGGTAACGAAATAGATTCCCTTTTGCGAGTAGTCGTATCCGCGCAGGCGAATGGAGCGGCGATGGTGCTTATTAGGATCGTAGCTCATAGCGTTGGCTTTTTTGAGTGTGCCGAATAAATTTAGAAAAGTTTCACGTCAAACGCCAACGTTTCTTGTGGATAAATATGCCTCCTGGCATCTAAACCAACCTTTTTCACTACCTTAGTAGTGCGCTCTACGGTCCGCTAGCGCAATCATCTATACCTAAACCTATACCGCGATATGTCAAAAGAGTGCTACGAACAAAAGGCTGCTGCTATCGAAGCCATTGCCAATCCCGTAAAGCCCAACCTCCCCATCTCCGTTGCCTTGGAGGAGGCCGAGGATCTCTACCTATGGGTGCAGAGCGATAGGGCTGCTCTCGAACGAGTAGGATTATCCTGGCAGCTGGTCGACGATTTGCCCCTGCGCGTTGCCGCCTGCCGCTACACCGAGAGCGAGTGGCAAAACCATCTCACAACAACCAGCGATGCCGAAAAGGAGTGGCTCCAGAAGCGCAACGAGGCAAAGGTGCTGAGCGTAGACCTGACGCGAGCCCTGCGCTTTGCCCTAGGCCGAAAGCTCAACGTCTTAGGCGAAAAAAAGCCAAGCTCCGGCTATATGCGCCAAGCGGCGTTTATAGATTACTGCTACAACATCGCCGTTTTGGCTGCCGACTATACGGAGCAGCTGCAGGCCGTAGGCTTCGACATCTCGCGCCTCGACGGCGCCTGCGACAATGCCGAGCATCTTTCGGTGCTGCTGGCGCGGGTGCACACCGAGCGGGGCGAGCAGTACATCCTCCGCAACCAGCGCAACAGGGCCTACACCCACCTAAAGGAGGCCGTCGACCAGATTCGGCGCTGCGGTAAGTTCGCCTTCGCCAGCCAGCCCGAGCGGCTAAAGGGGTACGCCTCGGCCTACGGGCGTAAGAACCGAAAGTAGAGCTTCCATTACTGCCTTCCTGATGTCTTTTGAGATTTTTTACCCTTTGGTAGCCAGTATTTGGTGCTCGGTTGCTGAAAGATAGACGTCCCGAGCGCATTTATAGTCTTCCCGAATAAGCATAGCTATATCCCGAGGTGGAAATTGATCTCCCAAGCATTCAAATCATTATCCTTAGGCTCGGGAAATTGATTGGATTATTCGGGACGTTAAAAATCCACTCGGGAAAGTCTTTTGTTTTCTCGGGAAGATGATGATCAGGTTCGGGATGGGATTTTTGTGGCAACCGAGAGGCATTTATGGGAACGTCTCCTCCAATTTTGCCTACGGGCTACTCCAGCGTACCGTCGTCGGCGCTGTTCACGTAGCCGTGGTCTACCTTTAGGTTCTTTTTGTCGGCGGCAGCAGCAACGGCCAGCTTGTCGCAGCGCTCGTTGCCGGGAATGCTGGCGTGGCCCTTCTAGTTATACATAAAAATCAATATTGATTGATTCGAAAACTAAAATATTAGGGGTTTGAATACAGCATTCAAACCCCTAATTGTATTGAATTATAAACGTAAAAATTAGTTTTTAATACATCTGACGTTTAATCCTGCAAGTCTTGAATATGAATCAAGACTGACAGATCCATATTCAATATTCAAACATTTAGCATTGTTGTTTTCATTAATATAATCATTGATAAGAGGTGTAGATGTCCAGAAGTAACCTCCTTCACCTGTTTTATGAAATTTACCACCATCTAAATATCTCTGTCCTCCTGGTAGGGCCTTAAATCCATATTTATCTGTAATGTTATTGTTGCTTGATAGCCAATGTTCTGTACCTTTTTCTCTCAAATTGTTATAAAGATCATTTCCAATATGTTTTAAAAGTTTTGAATATTCTTCCTCTGTTGGGACATGCCATCCCGTTGGGCATAGTTTATTTGTTTGTACAACTTCCCAACTGTAGAAAGCTCCATAACTATCTTTATATTTATCTTTATCATTATAAAGCCAACAATAGCGTTCTCCATAATTCATCCAACAACTATTGTCTTCTGCTAAGAAGATTTTGGTTCCGTCATTATAAGATGTTGTTTTTAGGTTCTCCTTCATCCATTCTTGATCTCCAATAATAATAGAACTATATTGATTACCATCAATATCTGTAACTCCGGCACCTTCTCTAAAATAGGGGTCAGTAGTAGCAATCAATTCAGAACTATAGCCCGTTCCAACTGAATTTTTTGCATATCCTTTGATGTGCAAAGTAGCATTTGGGGCAAGATATTCAAGCTTAACAGTAAAAGAGGTACCATCAAAATTGGTAGCAATGTGATATGAAGTATAGCTATCCGAAATAGGGGTGGATGGGATCGGTTTTGATCCCCACCATATGCCTGTTTCAGATATATTAGCACCACCGTCATTACTTAGGGTTACCTTTACAGTTAAAGTTGTTTCTGTTTTATCAATCAATTCAATTTTGCTAAAATTAGGTTCTCCTGGCGATGTCTTGAAACTTGTTACATTGCTATAAGTTATGCCTATATCATTTTTCGCATATGCTTTAACATAGTATGTTGTGTTACATTTCAGGTTGGCTAAGGTTTCTGTAATTTTATTTTGGCTAAAACTTGAAATTGTTTTGTTATCATCATTAGTAAGGTTTGGATCTGTACCCCAGCAAATCCCACTTTCTTTTATTGGACTACCACCATCGTCTTGTAATTCAACATTAATAGAGGCGGAACTTTTTGTAATATTCGAAGCTAAGACACTTTTTATTACAGGTGATTTTAAATCGAGTGTTTTAAAAGTGATTTGTTCACCATATCCTGTTCCAATTTTATTGGTAGCAAAGGCTCTGATGTAGTAGGTAGTTGACGGTTTAAGGCTGTTAATTGTTGTTGCTAAAATATTTGTCTGTGTTTTTTCAATTTTAATTACAGTAGAGTTGTCAATTTTAGGTTCTGCTTTGTCGCTTATGCATAAACCGCAATCTGTGATTTGTGCATTTCCATCAGATGTAATCAGGCCACTGCATTTAACAGAATTGTAGGATACTTCAGTTGCTTGATTGGTAGAAACCTGTGGAATTGTTGGAGGTGCGTCTTCTTTTTTACAACTTGTAATTAAAACTAGTGTTGTGTAAAGCAAAGTGCAAGACCAAAAAATTACTTTTTTCATTATCGCATGTATTAAGAACAACAATATTTTAATGTTTAGTGATTGTATTCACTATTTAACAAAAATAACTTTTCTTTTTTGATGTTGTTCTATTTATAATCGCCAAATCGAATTGTGAGCACTTTTAAAACGAATTGTAAAGAAAATATTTTTTCTATCTGAGATATGATAAAAGCGTGTAAAAAATTG
>NZ_SLWB01000023.1 GCF_004340205.1 Acetobacteroides hydrogenigenes | reverse complement strand
GGACTTTCGTTCAACCAGTCGGCTGAAGTCCTCCTTCGTCGACCACAAGTTACGTAATTTTTACTCGAAATGCTTGCTTTTTATCACAGTACCTCCTTGGAAGGGGGTAGGGGGTGGGCAAAAACGTCTAACCCACCCCTGCCTCCCGCCTAAGCGGGAGAATAAATAGTTTCAATTATGCACTAGCGCTTGATAACGATCCTCCTTCTTTCCAACATCCTTAGCTTAACAACTATGCCTGACGGGAGTATTGCGCCTACCTACATCTCTACCCGCTAACGCACGCTACTAGGTTGCGCTCTTGCCACCTACCGCTGCCGGATAGACCTGTCAGGTTTTTAAAACCTGACAGGTCGTTGCCTACTACGGAAACCCGAATTAGCTCTAGAGCAACCTGTCTCAGCTCTTTTGCTTCCAGCCTCAGCTCTAGAGCAGCCAGTCCGAGCTTTTTCGCTTCCAGTCCGAGCTCTACGGCTTCCAGACTGAGCTTTCTTGCTTCCAGTCTCAGCTCTTTTGCTTCCAGGCTGAGCTCTAGAGCAACCAGTCCGAGTTCTTTTGCTTCCAGCCTGAGTACTTTCGCTTCCAGACTGAGCTCTGAGGCTTCCAGACCGAGCTTTTTAGCTTCGGGGTTCCGCTCTAGCGCCTCTGCACCCCGCTATTTTACCTCCCTACCACCGCCAACGCCCGCTACTCTCCCATCAAAAGCAGCAAAAAATTGAGCTACTTCGCCGTAATCCCGTGCGGTAGCGAACAAAAAGCATCACCTACCAGCTATATTTGCGCCTATTACACCTAACCGTACAACTTAAACCGCAGGACTATGAACGCAATGCCGCTGGTTATTGCCGCCTTGGCCATCTTCGCCCTCGCCTACCGCTTCTACTTCGGATTTGTGGCAGCCCGGGTGCTCACGCTCAACGATGGCATCGCCACCCCGTCGGGCCGCCTCTACGACGGACAAAACTACTTCCCCATATCCAAGTGGGTGCTCTTCGGGCACCACTTCGCCGCCATCGCCGGGGCCGGACCTCTGGTAGGGCCAGTGCTCGCCTGCCAGTTCGGCTTCTTCCCGGGCTTCCTGTGGATGCTCGTGGGCGCCGTGATGGCCGGGGCCGTGCACGACATTGTCATCCTCACCGCATCGGTCCGCAACGACGGGAAATCGCTGGTGGAGATCGTCCGCTCGCAGATTCGCAAGACGGGCAGCGTGGTTACGGCCACCATTGCCACCTTCGTCATCATCATCATCGCCATGGCCGGGCTCGGATTGGTGGTGGTGAACGCCCTCGCCGAG
The DNA here is from genome assembly GCF_004340205.1 of Acetobacteroides hydrogenigenes. Classification (NCBI taxonomy): domain Bacteria; kingdom Pseudomonadati; phylum Bacteroidota; class Bacteroidia; order Bacteroidales; family Rikenellaceae; genus Acetobacteroides; species Acetobacteroides hydrogenigenes. The sequence continues at coordinate 34,816 of NZ_SLWB01000023.1, read as the reverse complement.
AGCTCGTGGGGCACCTTCACCATCGCCAGCACCATCCCCATCGCCATCCTTATGGGCGTTTGGATGTACGTTTTCCGCAAGGGGAAGACCGTCGAGGCCACCGTCATCGGCGTTATCCTGCTTAGCGGGGCCGTTATCTTCGGACGATTCATCCCCGGCTCCCCCCTCGAGAGCTGGTTCACCTTCGACCGCAAGCAGCTCACCATCATCCTGGCCCTTTACGGCTTCATCGCCTCGGTGCTGCCCGTATGGCTGCTGCTCTCGCCCCGCGACTACCTCAGCTCTATCATGAAGCTCTTCGTTATCGGTATGCTGGCCGTGGGCATCATCGTGGTGGCGCCCGATCTCAAGATGCCCGCCTTCACCGCCTTCATTCACGGTGGTGGCCCAATCATAAAGGGGACGCTCTTCCCCTACCTCTTCATAACGATTGCCTGTGGGGCCATATCGGGCTTCCACGCGCTGATTAGCTCGGGCACCACGCCCAAGATGGTGATGAAGGAGTCGCACATCCGCCCCATTGCCGCCGGGTCGATGCTCGCCGAGGGGGTGGTTAGCATCCTTGCGCTGATTGCCGCCGCCAGCCTCTTTCCGCTCGACTACTTTCAGATCAACCTCTCGCCCGAGAAGTACCAGGAGCTGCTACCCCAGCTGCACGCCATGGGCTTTACGGGCTCCGACTTCCAACGCCTTACCGAGGGCGTGGGCGAGAACATCGCCGGACGCACCGGGGGCGCCGTGACGCTGGCCGTAGGCATGGCCGAAATCTTTTCGAGGATTCCGGGGATGGACCGCCTGATGTCGTACTGGTACCACTTCGCCATCATGTTTGAAGCGCTCTTCATCCTCACCACCATCGACGCCGGCACCCGCATCGCCCGCTTCCTGCTTCAGGACATCATGGGCAAGGCTTACAAGCCTCTTGGCAAGTCGTCGTCGCTTGCGGGTAACCTTATTGCCAGCGCGCTGGTGGTTTTCTTCTGGGGATACTTCATCTACACTGGAAGCGTCTCCACCATCTGGCCGATGTTCGGCACCGCCAACCAGCTGCTCGCCACCATCGCCCTCGCCGTGGGTACCACCTACATCATCAACCAGGGCAAGAAGAAGTACGCCTGGATTACCCTCGTTCCGATGACCTTTGTGGGCGTTACCACCATCTACGCCGGAGCGCTGAACACCATCAACCTCTACATCCCGCAGGTGCTCGATCCCGCCACCTTCACCAGCGGCCTCATCAACCTGCTGCTTACAGCGGTAATCCTTGTCAGCGTATTCGTAATTATTGCTGATGCCCTACCCATCTGGGTTCGCGCCTTTAGGGGTAAGGCTCCGCTACTTGCGCCGGTCGATCTACCCGAGGAGGCTCATAAGCAGAAAACCGAAGGGTAGATGCCGCATTTATAAGATGATGTTGACCTACCATATCGGCAATACCTTGCAAAAAGCGTATCCCCCGCTGGCGAGGGATAATGTCGTTAACTTAAGAATAGATTCTTTCTTAATTAAAACGTTAGGCAATCGTCGGGATGCAACCTTTACTTGAAAATCTCTGGTTCTACCGTAGACACCGTGGCGAAGCCACTCCACCACGGTGAATATCCTGTTTGAGCGAGCGGAGCTTCTACATGCATACTCAATGCGATTTGGATTGCAGCAGCGCTACTTTTTACAAAGGGGAATAACGTTGTAGCACGACCGAGCGAGTTAATATTCACCAAGGTTTTTTGCTTACTTTTTTGCCCAATCAAAAAAGTAAGGAGAGGTAGGCTTTCTTGTAGTTAAAAGAGTTAGATGCTTCTCTTAACGACATTGTTGGCGAGGGCAGGGGGTGGACAATGGGTCGCTAATTGTAGAAACGCATCTCATCCGTAAGAAGAAAACCAAACAGGATGCCTGCTGAAATTAAAGACATTGTACAGAAAAATCCACCCCCTACCCCCGCCAGCGGGGGATAACCTTCGAGATAGGGTTATGCTATTGGGCAACGAGTTCGCATCATGCAAAAAACTCAAGAACGGTTGCTCACTAGCCGCTACTTAGCGAGTGTAGAATCACAAGCCTCAAGGGAATATCCAACGCATTTGTTTCGCACGCTTTGTTTCCGAATTACCCATTCACAATCAGCCTAGAAAAGCTTATATTTGAACAAATTTTGTTTACCTAAGGTCAATGAAAATAGCGGTTAACGCCAAAGCCCTTTTGAAGGGTAACAGCGATGGAGTAGGAAGATTCATGCACGAGACATTTAGCCGAATCGTAAAGGCTAATCCCGAACACCAATTCTACTTCATTTTCGACAAGAACTACGAGCCACACCACATCTACGGTAAGAATGTTGAGCCAATCATCATCACCCCATCGGCCAATAATCCGCTCATGTGGTGGTACTGGTACGAGGTGCTGCTCGCCGACCAGCTTAAGAAGATTAAGCCCGACGTGTTTGTTGCGCCCAACGGCTTCCTGTCGCTCTCGGTACCCACCGCGCAGGTGGCCGTTATCCACGACCTGAGCTTCGAGCATTACCCCGAGCTCGAGGACTGGACCAAGCGGAAGTACTTCCATCACTTCTTCCCCCGCTTTGCCGAAAGGGCCAACCGCATCCTCACCGTTTCGAACTTCTCGAAGTCCGACCTGTGCGGAACCTACAAGATATCGCCCCACAAGATCGACGTTGCCTACAACGCCGCCGACCCTATATTCGCTCCGCTCACCCAGAAGCAAATCGATGACCTACGTTTCGACCTTACCGATGGCTGCCCCTACTTCCTGTACATCGGCTCCATCCATCCACGTAAGAACGTAGGCCGCATGCTCCGCGCCTTCGATCGCTTTAAGGACGAGGTTCCATCGAACTACAAGCTGCTGATGGTGGGTAACCCCAAGTTTAAATCGCCCAAGGCCGAAAAGATATACCGCGAGATGCACCACAAGTCGGACGTCATCTTTACCGGATGGCTATCCAACGAGCACCTTTCCAAGGCCGTTGGCGCTGCCGAAGCGCTCATCTTTGTGCCCATCTTCGAAGGATTCGGGATTCCGCTGGTAGAGGCCATGAAGGCTAACGTACCCATCATCACCTCGTCGGTAACCTCGCTGCCCGAAGTGGCCGGCGATGCCGCCGTGCTGGTCGATCCATTCTCGATTACCGCCATCAAGAATGCAATGATTAAGATGACCAACGACTACAGCTTCCGAAACGAAATGGCCGCCAAGGCATTCGAGCGCGGCAAACTCTTTAACTGGGATAATACTGCAAGCATACTGTGGAGCACCATTCAAAACGCGATAGAGTAAAAGGAGAAGCCCTTTGGCCCTTCCTAAACGAGGGTATTCTGGAGGCCGGATGCGACGAAGCCGGACGTGGCTGTTTGGCAGGTCCTGTTGTGGCTGCTGCCGTAATCCTTCCACCAACATTCGACCTTCCGCTGCTAAACGACTCCAAAAAGCTCAGCCATAAGGTTCGTGAAATCCTAAAGGCTCAGATTCGCGAGCAGGCGCTGGCCTGGGCCGTTGCCGTTATCGACAACGAAACCATCGACCAAATTAACATCCTCAACGCCTCCATACTGGGTATGCAAAAGGCTGCAGATGACCTAAAGATTAAGCCAGAATTTCTGTTGATTGACGGCAACCGCTTTAAGAAGCACCGCGAAATCCCCCATCAGTGCGTGGTGGGTGGCGACGGTAAGTTTGCCAGCATTGCCGCAGCATCAGTACTCGCCAAAACCTACCGCGACGAGCTGATGGAGCAGCTGCACACCGAATTCCCTCACTACGGATGGAACGAAAACAAGGGCTATCCAACCCAAAAGCATCGCGAGGCAATAGCCAAAAATGGGATAACCTGCTATCATCGAAAAAGCTTTAGGCTTACCGACGAACAGCTCTCGCTAGAGTTTTACTAGATGATCGTTTGAATCTCAGGCCATATTCTTAAAATAGACCTGTAACAATTAGAATAAAAGCACGTCAGTTAGCATGATAAGAAAAACAAGTTTTTCGTCAAACGTGTGTCAAACTGAAAGACTTTTACCCGCAAAAGGTTATAAACACAAACTAAAATAAAGTTCGACCTATGAGGAAGATTAGCATTTTGCTAGTAGGGTTGCTGCTGTTAGGCTCAACCACCCTTAGAGCTGACGAAGGAATGTGGCTACTTCCACTCATCGAAAAGCTCAACGCAAAAGATATGAAGAAGGCAGGGCTTAAGCTCTCGCCCGAGGATATCTACAGCATCAACAAGAGCAGCCTAAAAGACGCCATCGTCATCTTTGGACGTGGCTGTACAGGCGAAATTGTTTCGGATCAGGGGCTGCTGCTCACCAACCACCACTGCGGCTACGGAACCATCCAACAGCACAGCACCGTGGAGCACGACTACCTAAAGAATGGATTTTGGGCTATGAACAAGGAGCAGGAGATCCCATCACCCGGACTTACTGTAACCTTCCTTGAGCGCATTGAGGATGTCACAGCCAGGTTCAACGATGTTCTTACCCCTAGCATGACCGAGCAGGAGCGCTACAAGGCCATTGCCGACCTTAGCAAAAAGCTCGCTGACGAAGCATCTAATGGCAAGTTCATCCGCGGACAGGTTACCCCAATGTACGGTGGTAACCAATTCTACCTCTTCGTTTACAAAGTGTACACCGATGTTCGTTTGGTAGGAACTCCACCCGATGCCATTGGCAAGTTTGGTGCCGACACCGACAACTGGATGTGGCCACGCCACACCGGCGACTTCTCGGTATTCCGCGTATACGCCGATAAGGATGGAAACCCAGCCGACTACAACGCCAACAACGTTCCGCTAAAGCCTAAGAAGTTCCTCAAGGTATCGCTTAAGGGGATTAAGGCTGGTGACTATACCATGATTATGGGTAATCCTGGCCGCACCAACCGCTACATGACCTCTTGGGAAATTGACGAAGTACTTAACATCTCGAACCCCAACCGCATCAAGATCCGCGGCATCCGTCAGGATATTTGGATGAAGGATATGCAGGCAAACGACACCATCCGCATTCAGTATGCATCAAAGTATGCAGGATCTTCAAACTACTGGAAAAATTCGATTGGTATGAGCCGTGGGCTTAAGCGCCTAAAGGTGCAGGACAAGAAGGCCGAACAAGAGGCTCGCTTCACCAGCTGGGTTAACCAATCACCCGAAAGAGTTGCAACCTACGGAAATGCTCTGGCTCTTATCAAAGAAGCCGTAGAAAGCCGTAAGGAGGTAAATAGCGCCATCCAGTACCTAGGAGAAAGCATCAGAGGCATCGAGGTTGTTGGTGCTGCTTCGCGCTACGCTAGTGCCCTTATAAAATCTATCGAATCCAAGGAAGATTTAACCAAGATCAAAGAATCTACCAACGATTTCTACAAAGACTACAACGAGGCACTAGACAAAAAAGTTGCCGTAGCCATGTTTGCCCTTTACAAGAAGGATGTTCCTGCAAAATATCTTCCATCGCTTTACAACGACATCCAGTCGCAGTACAACAACAACATAGAGGCTTACGTAAACGATCTCTATGCAAAGTCGATATTTTCTAATAAGAAAGCATTCAACGCATTCTTATCTAATCCAACCGTAGAAGCAGTAAAGAACGACCCTATCTACAAGGCTGCGCAGAGCATCAGCGTTATAATCCGCGAAATTTCAGAGAAACTGTCGCCTCTCAACGAGAAGTTTGCCAAAGGACAACGCCTCTATATCGCAGGCTTGCTAGAGATGGAAAAGGATAAGCCTCACTATCCTGATGCAAACTTTACCATGCGCTTAACTTACGGAAATGTGCTCGACTACATCCCTGCCGATGCAGTTCACTACAACTTCTACACAACTCTTGATGGAGTAATGGAGAAGGAAGATCCAACAAACTGGGAGTTTGTTGTTCCTAGCAAGCTAAAGGAACTTTACAACGCTAAAGACTACGGTCGCTATGCCATGAAGAATGGTAAAATGCCTGTAGCTTTCCTATCTACCAACGACATCACCGGAGGTAACTCGGGTAGCCCAATAATGAACGCCAACGGCGAACTTATCGGTCTTGCTTTCGACGGTAACTGGGAAGCCATGAGCGGCGACATTGCCTTTGAACCTCAACTACAGCGCACCATTAACGTAGATATTCGCTACGTGCTCTTCATCATGGATAAGTACGCTGGTGCTAAACACCTAGTTGATGAGATGACAATTGTAGAATAATCATCACTCTATACCATAATAAAAAAGGTCTACCATGTGGTAGACCTTTTTTATTCTCACTAATATTTCACATAAGGCTCAGGAGAAGTATTAGCTGGCCTTCTCCTTACACCACTTGTTAAGTATCGTTTCAATGTCTTGGCTTTTAATGGGCTTACGTATGTAATCGTCTACACCTGCCTCAAAGCATGCCTCCACATCGTCACCAATAGAACTTGCCGTCATCGCAATAATTGTAGGATGATTATCCTTAAAGCGCATTACGATCTGACGTGTAGCCTCAAGCCCATCCATATCGGGCATTTGCAGATCCATAAAAACGATATCGTAATCATACTTGTCGAGTGCTTCTAGTGCTGCCAATCCGTTATCTACAACACTTACAGAATAACCGTAGGCTGCTAGCAACTTCTTCATCAGCATTTGATATATAGCGTTATCCTCGGCAACAAGCACCGACATTGCGATACCGCTGACACGGGCAACATCTGAAATATCCTCGCTAGCCCGCACGCGAGTAAAAGCAACGTTACACCCCCCAATCATGGTTCTAATTTTTAGATAAGAACTAGCTTCTTCACTTATCTAAACACCGAAATGGATGTAATGTGCGTTTTAAAGGCAACAATTATGGGACTTTCCGCCGTTTAGAAGTGTTGCTTTTTTAGAATAATAGTGTTAATATCAACCACTATTCATCACCCAAACTTATTTGATATGAACTTCCCAAAGCAAGTACTCCGATCCGCACTACTCCTCGCTTTCTTTTCAGCAATAGTTTTTTTGGTTGGATGCAAGAATAAGGTTACCGACATCCCCTCGGTCGATCCTGAATTTGCAGAATACGTCTCGGCATACACCTCTGGGCTAGTTGCCTCGGATGGCGAAATACAGGTAGTGCTGCAAAACGATTCTTACATGTATCCTGGAAATGGGAAAGAATCGGCAGAAGAACTATTCAGCTTTAGCCCAAACATCAAGGGTAAAACCTACTGGAAGGATAGCCGCACGATTGTCTTTAAACCATCCGAACAACTAAAGTCAGGCGAGATTTACATTGCAAGGTTTCTGCTGAGCAAGGTTTGCGATGTAAGGGAGTCGAAGTTCAACGAAATGGAATTTGGATTTAGGGTTATACCCCAAGATTACGAGGTAGAGATTGTTGGAATATCGGCATCCGAGCAACAGAAGGATGTGTACAAGCTAGAGGGATACGTATATACAGCCGACAAGGCCGACATTGAGCAGGTGAAAAAGATGGTTCAAGTAGACTTGGACGGGAAAGGTCTTACTACCACATGGCGCGTAAGCGATGGCTTCCGCCGTTTTATATTTGAGTCCTCAGGAATCCGCTGTACGAATAAGGTTCAAAAGCTCAACATATCGTGGAACGGAAGCCCACTAAGCATAGATTCTAAAGGTGATAAAAGCATCACCATTCCCACCAAAGATGAGTTTAGGGTTCTTTACGTATCCAACGATAAGCAGCAGCAGTCGCCTACATTTGTTGTTTCGTTCAACGAGCCCATTGCCCCAAACCAAGATTTAACTGGGCTAATTGCCTTTAGTACCCCAACTACCGTTACTTATAGCATCGAGGGAAATCAGCTTTGGGTTTACGCCTCGGCAATGGATGGCAACGTACGCTTTACCGTTAATCAGGGAATTACGAGTGCATCAGGCAAAAAGCTGCGTACCCCTTACGAAACCACCATCAACTTTGGAAAAGCAAAACCACAGCTGCGTAGCGTTGGGAGTGGGAATATCCTGCCCAGTTCTCAATCGCTCGTATATCCGTTTGAAGCTATTGGACTAAAATCGGTGATGGTGCAGGTGGTGCGCATCTACGAGCGTAACGTGGGCCAGTTCTTTCAGGTAAACAACATGGATGGTAACAACGAGCTCCGAAGAGTGGGGATGCCAATCTACAAGAAACGGATCGACCTACAATCGGTTGGCAGCCTTAACGTAAACCGCTGGTGCCGCTATGCCCTCGATCTTACCAAGATCATAAAAAGCGAACCAGGAGCAATATATCAGGTAAGCATCTACTTCCGAAAGAACGACGTTGCCTACCTAAGCTGCCCGGCATCAGCAGAAGAGCAATCCGTAGCTCAAGATGACGAAGAGCAGAATTGGGATAACGAATACGGCTACGGCGACTATACGGATTACTACTACGAGTCGGACTACGATTGGCAGCAGCGGGATAATCCTTGTAACTCGGCCTATTACTCCTCGGATAAGATGATATCCCAAAACCTACTGGCATCTGACCTTGGAATCATAGCCAAACGAGGAAAAGAAAACCAGCTGCATGTTGCTGTTAGTAACATAAAGGATGTGACGCCAATTTCCGATGTAGAAGTAGATGTGTACAACTACCAGCAAGTACTGCTTGGCAAGGGCACTACCAGTAGCGATGGGTTCGTCACAATCCCCTATAAAAAAGGGCATCCTTTCTTAATCATTGCCAAATGGAAAGAGCAGCGCGGATACCTAAAGATAGATGACGGGAATTCGCTTTCGATGAGCAATTTTGACATAGCAGGAAACGAGATACAAAAAGGAATCAAAGGCTATATCACAGGTGAACGCGGCGTATGGCGCCCCGGCGATTCGCTATTTATATCTTTTATTGTTGAGGATAGAGGCCATGCCATTCCCAAGGGGCATCCGGTTGTATTCGACTTCCAAAACCCCAAAGGACAGCTGGTAAAACGCCTAGTTCAACGCTACGATGGCTCCAACATGTACGCTTTCCGTACTGCAACATCGGCAGATGCCATCACCGGAAGCTGGATGGGTATCGTAAAGATTGGAGGGGTAACCTTCTCAAAAAGCTTCAGGATAGAAACCGTTAAGCCCAATAGGCTCAAGATAAACCTATCAACAAGCCTTAAGAAAATAGGCGATAACGGTAAGTTTACAGGGCACCTTAACGTACGATGGCTACATGGAGCACCAGCACCAAACCTTAAGGCGGTGTACCAGGCAACGCTAAGCAAAGCTCAGGCTGTCTTTAAGGGATACGAAGCCTACAACTTTGATGATGAAGGATCGAAGTACACCTCGCAAACCGTGTCGGCATTCGATGGACGATTGAACGATCAGGGAGATGCAACTGTAGAATGCTCGCTTAAGTCGGGAAATAACCTGCCTGCAGTACTAAACGCCAACTTCAAGGGTGAGGTGTTCGAGCCAGGTGGAGAGTTCAGCATCGACCAGTTCTCAATTCCTTACTATCCGTATTCCCGCTACGTAGGTATGCGGCTCCCCGACAAGGATTCCTACTGGTACAACACCAACAAGGACTACATTCTATCCATTGTTTCGTTGGACAATAACCTTCGGCCAACATCATCGCGCGTAGCCGTTGAAGTTTACAAGATGAACTCCAGCTGGTGGTGGGATCGCGACAGCGAATCGGATGTATCTTACATTAACCAATCGTACAGCAAGCTAATTAGCCGACAGGAGATAGCCACGTCAAATGGTCGAGGTGCATATCGCTTTAGGATAAACTACCCCGATTGGGGCTCGTACTACATCAGAATGGTTGATATCAACAGCGGACACACCACAGGCAGGGTTGTAACCGTTTACTGGCCATACGAAATGGGCGTGGCCGATAACATGCCCGAAGGTGCATCGCTACTACCAATTGCTGCCGATGTAAGCACCGTTGATGTTGGCAAGAAATGCACCATTCGCTTCCCAGGTTCCGAAGGGGCAAGGGCGCTTATCAGCATAGAGAATGGCTCGCGCGTAATTAAGCAGGAGTGGGTAGATGCCCATAAGAGTTCTAACACCTATACCCTAAAAACCGACGAGCAGATGACGCCAAACATCTACGTGAGCGTTTGGCTTATTCGCCCTCACATCCGAAAGAATAACGATTTACCAATCCGCCAATACGGCCTACTGAAGCTGAAGGTGGAGAATCGGGCAACTCATCTTAACCCTGTAATCAGTATTCCTGCGGTAATTAAACCCGAGCAGAATGTCTCTATAACCGTTTCGGAAAAAAATGGACGACCAATGACCTACACCGTGGCAATGGTAGATGAGGGGTTATTAGATATCACCCGATTTAAGATTCCTAACCCATGGAATACCTTCTATGCCGAGGAAGCGCTGGGCGTTAAGAGCTGGGATGTGTACAACCGCGTGATTGGAGCTTACGGCGGTTTGATAGAAAAGTATTTCACCATTGGAGGTTCCGAAGAGCTACGTGCAACCGAGCAGGGCAAATCTATCCGATTTAAGCCGGTGGTTAAGTTCTTTGGCCCGTTCACCGTTGGCAAGAACGGAAAATCGACCCATACCTTTAGGATGCCAAACTATGTTGGCTCAGTTAAGACAATGGTTGTTGCAGCAAACAGCGATTACGGCTACGGCACTGCCGAAAAGGTATCTGCCGTTAAGCTTAACGTAATGGCCGTACCAACCCTTCCGCGTGTTCTTGGTCCAAACGAAACCATATCTATGCCTGTAAATGTTTTTGCAATGGCGGGTAATATTCGAAATGTGAAGGTATCCGTTAAGGCCGAAGGCGCAGTAAAGTTGGTAGGTGCTTCAACCCAGAATGTGACGTTTAGCCGCGAGGGAGATAAGATGCTAATGTTTAACATTAAAGCTGTTTCGGCAACAGGCCGTGCAAAAATTACCGTTACTGCAGCAGGCGGCAAGGACGTATCAACGCAGGTAGTAGACCTGTTTGTTCGAGAACCAAGATCGGAACAGACTAGAGTTGTAGATGCCGTATTGGGAGCCGGAAAGAGCTGGAGCTACCGCTTTGCTCCATTTGGCGTAGGCGGCACCAATTCGGCAACCGTAGAGGTATCCACACTGCTGCCTATAAACCTTTCGTCGCGCTTAGGCTTCCTTGTTACCTACCCATACGGTTGCGTAGAGCAAACAACCTCCAGCGTATTCCCTCAGCTTTACTTAGGTAGGCTGATGATGCTCGACAGCCCAACCAAGCAGCGTATTGAGCAGAACGTTAAGGCTGGTATCGAAAGCTTGATGGCCATGCAGACGCTCGATGGAGGCTTTGGCTACTGGAAGGGAGCATCGTCGGCAGATGCATGGGGCTCCAGCTATGCCGGCCATTTTCTACTAGAGGCTCGTGCTGCCGGTTACTCGGTATCGGAGGCCGCACTTAGCCGATGGATGAGCTACCAAGCAAATGCATCGCGCAACTGGACTAGCCAAGGCAACAGCTACGATGACATGACTCAAGCGTACCGACTTTACACCCTAGCTTTAGCACAGCGCCCTGAAATGGGAGCAATGAACCTGCTTAAGGAGAAGCAATCGGTATCGCCCCAAACTTTTTGGCGACTGGCTGCTGCATACGCATTAGCAGGACAACGTCAGGTTGCACGTGGAATAATCGCGAAGCTTCCTACTAAGTTTGCCGCATACAAAAACGACTACTACACCTACGGCTCCGACACCCGAGACCTAGCTATGATGGTTGAAACTCTTGCCGAGCTTAACATGCTAAACAAGGCCGCCGAACCTGTAAAGCGCCTATCGGCAAAGCTTGGCGGCAAAGGATGGATGAGCACGCAGGAAACCGCTTTTTCGCTTCTTGCCATATCAAAAACTCGTACAGAGATTAAACCTGGATTGGGAGTAAATACAACGCTAACCATAAATGGAAAGAGCCAGAAGGTTGCTGCCAATGCCTCTATGGCGCAGGTTCGCTTCCGTCCAGCGTCCTCCAACGCCGTTTCAATATTCAACAATGGCAAGCAAACTACATTCGTTCGCCTAATTATGCAGGGTATTCCGCCTGTTGCTAAAGAGAATGAGTACAGCAACAACCTATCTGTCAAGGTTAGGTATTCCGGTATTCATGGTGAAACGGTAGTTCCCACATCAGTACCACAAGGAACCGACTTTCTGATTACCGTGGATGTTACCCATCCGGGAATTGGCCAAGAGTACAGAAACCTAACGCTAAGCCAGGTATTCCCATCGGGCTGGGAGGTGCAAAATCCTCGATTAGCAGGAGAGGCAAACGATGCTACGTCCAGCTACACCTATCAGGATTTCCGCGACGACAGGGTTTACACCCACTTCGACCTACGAGCCGGGGAGACCAAGCGCATTACCCTAAAAGTGAAGGCTACCTATGCCGGCCATTTCTATCTACCCAGCTTTAAGGCCGAGGCGATGTACGATGCTTCGATCAGTGCAGGAACGGCCGGTATGTGGGTAAAGGTGGTTGCACAGTAGTTGTGTATTATCGCGCGGGGCAACACCCCGCGCCCATAGATGCCGCCCTTTCAGGGCTATGAATTGCATGCATAGTACCAGCCCCGAAGGGGCGCAATTTGCTAGCGATGGGGCGACCCGTTGCTCCTATGCCGATGGGCGGTGCCCATCGGCATAACCATGAATGAAGCATATGAAGAGCAAGAACATACCCAACATCCTATCCAAATGGACTCGGAAGCCTACCTTCTGGTTAGTAGTCACCCTTATGGTGGCCTTCCTCCTGCTACCGCCTGCAAGGGTTAAGTCGCCCTGCTCTACGGTAGTGGAGGATGCATCAGGGCATCTGCTGGGAGCCGTTATCGCCACCGACGGCCAATGGCGCTTCCCGGAGGCCGACTCCATCCCCTACAAGTACGAGCAATGCCTGCTTGAGTTTGAGGATAGCTACTTCTACTACCATCCCGGCATCAATCCTGTCTCAACGGCTAGGGCAATCAAGCAAAATATTACAGCCCATAGGGTGATTAGCGGAGGAAGCACCATCACCATGCAGCTGGTGCGCATCAGCCGCAACGCTAAGGATCGTGGCTACTGGGATAAGCTCTACGAGATGCTGCTGGCCCTGCGTACCGAGCTAAGGTATTCCAAGCGCACCATCATCACCAAGTATGCCTCCAACGCACCTTTTGGCGGTAACGTTGTGGGCATCGAGGCTGCCTCGTGGCGCTTCTTTGGCGTGTCGCCCCATAAGCTAAGCTGGGCGCAGAGCGCAACGCTGGCCGTGCTGCCCAATGCGCCTGGTCTTATCCACCCCGGAAGAAACCGGTCCTCGCTGCTGGCAAAGCGCGACAGGCTGCTGCGCAGGCTATTCGATAAGAAGATAATCAATGCCGAGAGCTACCGCTTGGCGCTTCTTGAACCGCTACCCGTGGAGCCACAACCGCTGCCCATGGTGGCCCCACACCTGTTAACCCGCGCCATTGCCGATGGCTTCATCGGTAAAAGAATAAAAACCACGCTCGACCTGCCGCTACAGCAGCAGGTAGCCTCAGTGGTAAACAGCCACTACGAGGCGCTGCGCTTCAACGAGATCAACAACGCGGCTGCCATTGTGGTGGATATCCGTACTGGAGCCGTTAAGGCATACGTGGGCAATACCAACGCGCCGGGCGATGAGTTTGGCGGCAAGGTGGATATCATCACCTCGCCCCGCAGCTACGGAAGTCTTCTTAAGCCCTTCCTCTATGCGGGAATGCTGAACGACGGCAACCTGCTCCCGCAGCAGCTGGTAGACGATATTCCCGTATCGATTGGCGGCTACGTACCCCAAAATTTCTCGCGCGACTACGAGGGGATGATCGCCGCCGACAAGGCCCTGGCCCGCTCGCTCAACATCCCTTTTGTCATCTTGCTCCGTAAGTACGGGATGGAGAAGTTCAACGCGCTGGTCAAGCGGATGGGGATGACCACCATCAGCAAAACCCCCGACTACTATGGCCTTTCGATAATACTCGGGGGTGCCGAAGGCAAACTGTGGGATTTAGCCGGGATGTACGCAGCGCTAGGCGCAACGGTTGGCTCGCCCGAAAAGAGCCAGTTCGACCTACACTATACTACGGATGACGACGATCGTGTGCGGACGCTCTTTCCTACAAAGATATTCTCGCCGTCGACCTGCTGGTTTACGCTAGAGTCGCTATCGGATGTAACCCGACCCACCGAGGATGGACAGTGGCGAATGTTCTCGTCGCGCAGCAAGGTGGCCTGGAAGACGGGCACCAGCTTTGGCTTCCGCGATGCGTGGGCCATTGGCGTTACGCCCCGCTACGTGGTGGGCGTATGGGTGGGCAATGCTGGCGGCGATGGTCGTGCCGGGCTGATGGGCGTTAGCACAGCCGCACCCATCATGTTCGATATCTTCGCACAGCTGCCCACATCGGGTTGGTTTCGCAAGCCAACAGCCGACATGCAGGTGGTGGATATCTGCCCCGAGAGCGGTATGAAAAGAGGCAAGGCCTGCCCTAAAGGCGTGCTGCACCACATCCCTCGCGGACTAAACAAGACGCTCCCCTGCAGCTACCACCGCATGCTGCATCTCGATCCTTCAGGAAAATATCAGGTAACGGATAAGTGCGTAAACGTTTCGGAGATGAAGACGCAACCATGGTTTGTGCTGCCTCCGGCACAGGAGCAGTTCTACCGTATAGCCCATATGGACTATCGGCCGATGCCTCCCTTTATGGATGGCTGCGAGCCCGAGCTAACCGACGGAACCAGCATGTCGTTGATCTACCCCTTTGCTTCGTCGAAGATGTACCTACCCCGACGAAACGATGGCGAGCGAAGCCTGCTGGTGCTAAAGGCAGCACACCGCAGCAGCACGGCCACCATCTACTGGTATTTGGACGAGAAGCTGGTAGGCCAAACCGTTGCCAACCACTCCATAGCCGTTGATGCCGAACCCGGACGCCACCTGCTTACCCTCACCGACAGCCGCGGTGAGTCGCTAAAGCGGTATATTGAGGTTTTGGGGGAGGAGATGAGGTAGTAGCGCGGGGCGTAATCCGTTAGCGGTGGGCGAAACCCATCGCGAGATATAATCCAATCGCGATGTCATCCCACCACGTTATAAACGGAAATATTTTGGTAATTATTCGCGCGGGGCATTACCACGCGCTACCAGATTACGCCCCTTCGGGGCTATCCACCGCGTTCATCGCCGTGGCCCCTTCTGGACTAGGTGTAGCTTTCAGCTCCTCCTTCTTCTTCGCCCTAATGGTGGCGCGGCTCTTAATGGTGATTGCGAATGGTTCTACCACGCCATTAACCTCTCCTACAGCCTTAGCAACCTCTTCGTCGTAGTCGGCCATGGAGTTTAGGTAGCGGAACACCCTGCTTAACGCCGAGCGCAGCCGGTAGGTCGCCTCAAAGCTAGATGTTCTTCCAGCCCTCCCCTCTCGAATCTTCGTCCAGTAGGTACCGCACTCGGTGCACTCCTGCTCCATCCGCGCCACCACCTCGGTGGCACCAATGGCGGCAACCGCCGCGGCCAACTCGGACGACTCCCTAACGTCGTTGATCAGCTGGCGCATGGCCTCAACCCCTACGGGTATCCCCATACGACGCGGGTTCTTAGCCCTCCGCTTAATCGCCCTAAGCACCATCCTTCCCGCCCTCTGCAAATCCTCCTGCCTCCGTAGCAGGGCCGACTCCACCAGCCCCCGAAGCTCGCGCGACGAAGCCACGCACAGAGCGTACAGCGCATGCTGCTGCCTTGTCTCCAGCGGGTTGGTATCGGGCCCCGTCGAGGCGTCGAATACCGCCCTTGCCTCCTTGAGCAGCTCCACCATGGGCGCGGGAATATGGTTGCCGGGCAGCAGCACCTCCACCCTATCGGTAACGAAGAGGGCCAGCGATCCGAGCTCCTTCCGGTGCAGCTTTTTTAGATTGAACGATGTAATGCGTGGCATAAGTAAACTATGGTTAGGTTAATATATCTCCGCACCTGGGTAGATCGCCTCAGGTGACGGCAGCACTCCGATCGGTTGTCGTGGGCAAGCCAATAGTGCTGAACGTAAAGATTGTAAACTTTTTTCAATCGGCAATTGCTGCCGAGCGGAAAACCATCGGGGTATCTCCACTTTGCAGCCTTACAAAATGATGATACCTCGGGATTCTTCTATTTTGCAGCCATGCAAAATATCAGATCCCCAAGGATACTGAGTTTTGCAAGCTTACAAAATGCAGCTACCTCGGGGTATTTGCATTTTGCAAAACGACAAATTATGAGTACCCCGAGGTATTAGCAATTTGCATATATGCAAAGTGTCGATACCCTGAGGTATCACCATTTTGCATATCGACAAAATGAAGAGCCCCGGGGTACTCACATTTTGCACACCTATGAGGTAAGGAGCAACCGACCGTTGCCGATTTGACTGCACCAACAAGGTGAGGTGCAGCCAACGGATGGAGGGGCTGTGTATTCATCGCGATGGGCTACACCCCGCGCTCCCGGATTCCACCCCTTCGGGGCTATCCATTATACAGCCCCGAAGGGGCGTAATCTACTAACGATGGGTGTAGCCCATCGCATGAAAAAGCCCCTCCAAGAGCGTTCTCTTCGAAGGGGCTTACGGTATATGCAGGATGCGGTTCTAGTCGATCAATCGTACGGCGCCTTGGTCGGCCGAGGAGACGAAGTGGGCGTACTGGCGCAGCGCCTTCGACACAACTCGGTTACGGCTGCGAGGCGTAAAGGCGTTTCGGCCACGGGCCTCCTCCTCGATGCGGCGGACCATCATCTCGCCTTCGCTAATGTTTACGCTGATGGAGCGCTGGGCGATGTCGATCTCGATGATATCGCCATCGCGGATAAGGGCAATCTCGCCACCGCTTGCCGCCTCGGGCGATACGTGACCGATGGATAGCCCCGAGGTTCCCCCCGAAAAGCGGCCATCGGTAATCAGCGCGCAGGCCTTGCCTAGCCCCATCGACTTAAGGTACGATGTTGGGTAGAGCATCTCCTGCATGCCCGGACCACCCTTTGGCCCTTCGTAGCGGATTACCACCACGTCGCCCGCCTTTACGCGTCCGCCAAGGATCAGCTCGCACGCCTCGTCCTGCGACTCGCACACCACGGCTGGCCCCGCAAACTGGAAGATGGAGGGATCGACCCCGGCTGTCTTCACCACGCAGCCCTTGCTGGCGATATTCCCGAAGAGGATGCCCAAGCCGCCATCGCGGAAGTAGCAGCTCTCCACGCTGCGGATGCACCCCTCGGCGCGGTCGGTATCGGGCTCCCAGGTGCAATCCTGCGACCCCATCACCAGGTTTTTCACCCTGGCAGGTGCGCTCTTTGCCAGTTCGAAGGCCTCGGCGGTGGCCGTTGGGCGCATGATGTCGAACTGGTTGATGGCCTCGCCCAGCGTTAGCCCATCGGCACGCGGAACGTCGGTATGCAGCAGTCCGGCACGTTCCAGCTCGCCAAGGATTCCGATGATGCCTCCGGCGCGGTTCACATCCTCTATATGGTACTTGGGCGTGTTGGGAGCCACCTTGCAGAGCACGGGCACGCGGCGCGATAGCGCGTCGATGTCGCTCATGGTAAACTCAACCTCGGCCTCGTGGGCAATGGCTAGGATGTGCAGCACGGTGTTGGTAGAGCCCCCCATGGCAATGTCGAGCGCCATGGCATTCTGAAACGCCTCGCGCGTGGCGATGCTGCGGGGTAGTACCCGCTCGTCGCCATCGCGGTAGTACCGCCAGGTATTCTCGACGATGAGCTTGGCAGCCTTCTCGAATAGCCTCTTACGGTTGATGTGGGTTGCCACGACTGTGCCATTTCCGGGAAGCGCCAGCCCGATGGCCTCGTTAAGGCAGTTCATGGAGTTAGCCGTAAACATGCCCGAGCACGATCCGCAGGTAGGGCAGGCCGATCGCTCGATGGCATCGATATCCTCGTCGGCCACCTTGTCGTCGGCGGCCATCACCATGGTATCAACCAGGTCGTACTTCTTATCCTTGTACTTGCCCGCCTCCATCGGTCCTCCCGACACGAATATGGTAGGGATGTTGAGCCTCATGGAGGCCATTAGCATACCGGGGGTAATCTTATCGCAGTTGCTGATGCACACCATGGCATCAGCCTTGTGGGCGTTAACCATGTACTCCACGCTATCGGCAATGATGTCGCGCGAGGGGAGCGAGTAGAGCATGCCATCGTGCCCCATGGCAATGCCATCGTCTATGGCGATGGTGTTGAACTCGGCAGCGTAGCACCCCTGCTCCTCGATGAGCCGCTTCATCATTTGGCCCACCTCGTGCAGGTGGGTATGCCCGGGCACAAACTGGGTAAACGAGTTAACAATGGCAATGATAGGCTTTCCTATCTGCTCCTCCTTCATTCCGGCAGCACGCCACAAGCTGCGGGCTCCGGCCATGCGGCGCCCCTGGGTCGATGTGGCGCTTCGTAGGGTAATCTTCATTGGGTCGCTATTTTACATTTACTAAAAAAGCCTCCCTCAGCAGTGTGAGAAAGGCTCATGTTATCTTTAGGCACATACCGTTCTCACACTATCATTGGTTTAATGACGCGTACCACTAGAATAGGGAGAATGATATGGTGAATATTCATTGGCTAAGTGCTGATTTTGCTAAAGTAGGCATTCATTATTCAAATCAAAGTGCGTTAATAGAAATTAGTAGTGCCAATCGTTTCAGCAGCAATAACAATTCCTAAGCGATTTCTTCGATTTGGTTGAAAAGGATGAGGGGATTGAAGGAGGGGGAGTAGAATGACCGCGAAAGGGCAAATTCTCCTTACGGGTTGAAATATTAGAAAAAAGAAGGAACAGACATCTGTCTATTCCTTCTTTGGGTGTATTTTTCAATTCTTTCGATTCACTACTCAGCGAAAATCTGGAGCAGCACCGTAAGCGCTAGGATCGTCATCAGGATTGCATCGGCTACAAAGGTGCGGCGGGTAAAAATCAAGAAAACTCCCAAGATGTAGCTTAGCGGTAACGAAACAACCAGCATAATCTCCTTCGACACGGTAGGAATCATCAGGTAGGCAAAACCTCCGATGGCAATCATCGAGTAGAATACGAGGAAAATCTTATTGGTACGAAGCTTTTGAGTGCCAATCCAGCTTAACATGAAAAAGCTGGCGTAAATGCCCGCAATAGTAAGCACAGCCAAAAACCCATAGCCAAAAAAGCTATTCATCCTTTTGGGGATTGCAGCAATAATCTTCGCCGGATCAAACGTTTTTAGCAGCTCCAGCGAATTAGGCTCGAAAAAGAGGTAGTACGTTACCAAAAACAGCAGCGGCACCACAGCACCTGCCAGCATAGCAACCCACTCGCGCCAGCTAAACGAACGCATAATGAACATGGAAAAAACAATCATCACCATAAAAACCAGCGATGGCAAATATGCGATGGCTGCCAGAGCAACAAAGAATGAGGCTAGAAAGAATTCACCCTCTGCATAGTCTTTGCGGTACGAGGCAAAAATGCTATCGAGCGAAAGAATAAGAAACGGCATTGCCACAAGTGCGGGCGAAAGATGCTGCAGTGAGGTAAACGAAAAGCTGATAATGACAAAAAGCAGTGCTGGTATGATGCTACGCTGGGGCACAAAAATGTAGCGATTGTTGAGCCGATGCATCATCAGAATAACGAAAACGGCAATTACAAAAGCCAGAATAGACGATAGCATTGGATTGGCAATACCAAACCTATTAATTAACAGCTCAACGGGAGTTCCGTACTCAAGCGTTCTAAGAGGCTCCCACTCACCTACCCCCATAAGCGACTTTACCCATATCGCTACGGATATGAGGATAAAGGTTGCATAAACCTGAATGGTATCCCTCCGAAAAAATTTTACCAGCATAGCTTTGCTAATTATAGATCCTGACCGATATCGCGCCTAAAGTACTTCTTCTCGAAGGAGATGTTGGCGATGGTTGCGTACGATTTTGCCAACGCCTCCTCCTTGCTGCTGCCCAACGAGGTTACAGCAAGCACACGTCCCCCCGAGGTAACCAGCTGGCCATCCTTGGTTGCTGTTCCGGCATGGAAGATGATGCTATCCGACTGGGCCGGAAGGCTGATGGGGTATCCCTTTCCGTAGTCTTCGGGGTAGCCACCCGATACGCATACCACGGTAACGGCCGATTCGGGCTTTATGCCGAAAGACTTGCTATCGAGCGTTCCGTTGGCAACACCATCGAACAGGTCGAGGATGTCGGCATCCAAACGGGGAAGAACCGCCTCGGTTTCGGGGTCGCCCATGCGCACGTTGTACTCTATGACGTTTGGCTCGCCGCCATCGTTCATCAGCCCAATAAAGATAAAGCCGTTATAGGTGATGCTATCCTTTTGCAAGCCCTGTATGGTTGGCTCCACAATCCGGGTGCGCACCTTCTCCATGAAGACCTCATCGGCAAATGGAACTGGCGAAACGGCACCCATGCCGCCGGTGTTCAATCCGGTATCGCCCTCGCCGATGCGCTTGTAGTCCTTGGCTTCGGGAAGTATTTTGTACGATTTGCCATCGGTAAGCACGAATACCGAGCACTCGATTCCTTTAAGGTACTCCTCGATAACAACCTTGCTGCTGGCCGCGCCGAATTTACCGTCGAACATCTTGGCAAGCTCGTCCTTTGCCTCCTGTATATCGTTGATGATTAGCACGCCCTTCCCAGCTGCTAGTCCATCGGCTTTTAGCACGTATGGTGCTTTGAGCCCTTCGAGGAATTGGTAGGCCTCTGTCAACGTCTCCTTTGTAAACGACTGGTAGGCGGCTGTTGGCACGCCGTGGCGCATCATAAAGGCCTTGCAGAACGACTTGCTGCCCTCGAGCTCGGCGCCCAACTTCGATGGACCAATAATGGCGATGTGCTTGGTGGCCTCATTGCCCTTAAAGTAGTCGTAGATACCCTTTACCAACGGGTCCTCAGGACCAACCACAATCATATCAATCTGCTCCTTTAAGCTGAAATCCTTAAGGGCCTCAAAATCGGTGGCGCTGATAGCTACGTTTTCGCCAAGCGCAGCGGTGGCTGGATTGCCAGGGGCAATGAATAGCTTGGTTAGCTTCGGACTTTGTGCGATCTTCCAGGCGAATGCATGCTCTCTTCCTCCTGAACCCAATAAAAGAACTCTCATCGTAAAGGTTTTATCGTTGTATGCTAATTTTAGACACTAGATGTTAGACGTTAGACAAAAACTCTTTCGAGGTACTTATACTCCCGCTTGGGCGGGAGGGCAGGGGGTGGGTAGAATCTGTTTAACATCATCCCCTTTATTTAATTCTCGCTTCGTCAGAGTATGTCGATTTTCTATCAATGCCCCAACCCACCCCTACCCCTCCAAGGAGGGGATAAAAGTGCATTGAGACACCTTTGCCTAAACATTCTATCTTCTCTAAGAGACGCGATTTATCGCGTCTCTACGATATCAATTTTCTCAATATTCAATGCTCCTCATTCTATACCCTTTTACATTCTGGATGTAGTCGAGTACGCGAGGGAGGGCGTAGCGGAGATTCTTCTCGGCCTTAAACGAGTCGTGAAATACGATGATGGCTCCGGGGCGCAGCACCTTAATCACGTTGTTTACGCAACCACGGCGCGATAGCGTGCGGCTGTAGTCGCGGCTAAGGGTATCCCACATAATAATCTTGTAGCGCTCGGCAAGCACCTTTGCCTGCGAGGGCTTTATGCGCCCGTATGGAGGCCTAAGCAGCGTCGAATGTATGAAGGTGTCGGCCAAATCTACATCCTGAATGTAGCCTCCAACGCTCATGCTCCATCCCTTTTGGTGGCTGTAGGTGTGGTTGCCAACAGCGTGCCCTTCGTCGAGTATCATCTTGAAGGTTTCGGGGTACATCTCCACATTCTTGCCTAGGCAGAAGAACGTAGCCTTGGCGTTGTACTTGCGCAGCTGCTCCAGCACCCATGGAGTTACCTCGGGGTTCGGACCATCGTCGAAGGTTAGGAATACGGAATCCGTTTCTTCCGGAAAACTCCAGATGAAGCCGGGGAAGAGCTTGGTAATGAATTTCGGCGGTCTAAAGTACATAGGCTACTTGTCGTATTTGACAGCGGCCAACTCCAGCTTTTGGGCAACATCGGCCATGCCATGCTCCCTTGCTGTTTTGGCCATACTATTCAGATTTTGCAAAGCTAACGCTTTTTCGCTTAAGACGTAGCTCTTTTGGAACGAATTCAACCTGCCAATAAAGGCAAGCAGCTGCACGTTCTCCTCCATTAGGTAGCTGGCAAGCTTGCGAGCCTCTGCAGTTTTCTTAAGCCTAAACAAAAGATCAACCATCTCGACCTGCCTACCTCCTAGTGGGATGATGTCAACAGGGAAGGCTTTTAGGCATTTATCCGTTAGTACGGCAGCCTTTGCCGTATCGCCTATGGCGAGAAGATCGTTGGCTGTTTTGATGAAAGCTATGCGGTATCCAGCCACAAAGCGCTTGCTGAAGTCGTCGTAGTAGCGCGATTTATCGAACTTTTCGTACGTAAAGCCATTCATCAGGTAGCGGAAGGAGGCTAATGCAGCCCAGCGCTTCACCTTTTGGGCGCTATCCGAGGGGCTAATTACCAGCTGGTAGTTAAGTCCTACCCTAAATAGGTGATCCTTTACCAGCTTGTAGGAGCTTGGCCGAACCGTTTGCGCAAAGCTGATGGTTCGGGTCTCGAAGTTGTTGCTGATGAGGTCGAGGTAAACCAGCTGTTCCTTTGTCAGGAGCTGGTTATCGGTAAGGAAAATATTTGCCGAGTCGGCCGATCTTAATCCGGGAAGTATAATCACCTTTTGAGGCAGGTAGTGCAGCCTTTGTCCGCTGCTAAACGGCGAATCGACACGGTTGTCGGGGTACTTCGATAGCAGCTGGGGCATGGCAACGTGCAGCGGCACGGGCGGCATGGCCGAGTCCTTGCAGATGGCGCAGCGCAGCTCGTCGGGAAGGGTGTACAGCTCCTTATCGTGCAGCTTAAAGGCGTTGTTGGTGTAGGTCTTTTGGGCGAGCTGGGCAGCGTTCCACGTAGTAAACATGTAGTTGCAGTTAAACACCTTCACGTCCTGGCGTACGCCCTCCACCATCTGGGCGTACCACAGCGGGAAGGTGTCGTTATCGCCGTAAACCATTAGCAGCGAGTTTGTGGGAACGCTGTTCAGGAAGTTCTTGGCGTAGCTTAGGGCGATGCTGCGGCCCGAGCGGTCGTGGTCGTCGTAGTTTTGGGCGAGCACCAAGGTTGGAACTCCAAGGAAGGCCACCGCAACGACACCTTGAAGCCAGGCAACCTTTATCTTCTCGAACTTCTTTGCTAGATACACCAACCCGTAGCCAATCCAGATGGCAAACACATAGAACGAGCCCACGTAGGCGTAGTCGCGCTCGCGAACCTGACCGGGCACCTGGTTTAGAAACAGCACAATGGCAATCCCCGTAAAGAAGAAGAGCAGCAGCGTGCTCAGGAACGCATCCTCGTGCTTCTTCGACTGGTAGAACATCCCCAAAAATCCTAAAATTAGGGGGATAAGGAAGTATCGGTTGTGGCCTTTGTTATTCTTGTACGAGTCGGGCAGCGCATCCTGCGGCCCCAGCAGCAGGTTGTCGAGTGGGGGGATGCCGCTAATCCAGTTTCCGTTTAGGATGTTACCCTGTCCGGGGATATCGTTTTGTCGGCCCGAGAAGTTCCACAGCAGGTAGCGGAAGTACATCCACCACATCTGGTAGCCTGCAAAAAAGGTAAGGTTTTGGGTGAAGGTTGGCTTAACGGCCTTCAGCTTATGTCCATCCACCTCCTTGTAGGTAACCGAATCCTCCTTGGCGATCATGGCCCAGCTGCGGTAATCGGCAATATGGGCAGGATTATCGCTATACATGCGGGGAAAGAGCGTGCAGTTCGAGGTGTAGTACTTTTTCTTTTGGGTATAGCCCCTTACCTCGTAGCGGCCGTTTACTTTTACGTAGATGGGCTTATCCTGCACGACCTTTTTTACCGGAGCCGAGTAGTAAGGACCGTAGAGTAGCGGTGCCTCGCCGTACTGGTCGCGGTCGAGGTACGATTTTAGGCTGAAGATGTTATCCACCTGGTTTTGGTTCATCGGTGGATTTTGCGTACCGCGGATGAGCACCATCGCGTAGCTGCCAAAGCCTAAGGTGAAGAGCGCAAAGCTGAGCGTAAAGGTAAGCGCCTTTACGTATCCCTTCCTAAACGTGTACCAGATGCCAATGCCAAAGGCGCCGAAGATGAGCGCAACGGCCGTTAGCGTCCCCGTGTTGTAGGGTAGCCCGATGCGGTTAACGAACAGCAGCTCGGTGGACGAAATCACCATCAGCAAAAACGGTACGAAGAAGTAGAGCACCAGCCCAACGGCCAACGAGCTGGCCGTAATAGCCAGTATTTTCTTCCAAAAGGTAAGCTGGTAGCACTTGGAGATCACCAGGTAGCTGATGGCTGGAAGGATGAGCAGGTTGAGCAGGTGTACCCCGTACGATAGCCCGCACAGGTAGGCGATAAGGATCAGCCAGCGCGAGTGGATATTCCCCTCCTCGGTGGTGTACCACCGGAGCGTGGCCCAAAAGCATACCGCCGTAAAGAGCGACGAGAAGCCGTACACCTCGGCCTCCACGGCCGAAAACCAGAAGGTGTCGGTAAAGGCAAAGGTCATGGCGGCGGCGAAGGCAGCCAGCTGAGGTAGCCATTTTATGCGGAGCTCATCCTTTAGGGTGATACCGAAAAGAAGGACCATCGACCTATAGAGGAAGAGTATGGTAAGCGCGCTAACCAGCGCCGAAAATGCGTTAACCATAAGCGCAACGCTCTGCGCGCTGGGGGCCATTGCGGCAAACAGCCGCCCCACCATGGCGTACAGCGGTGCTCCAGGCGGGTGGCCCACCTGCAAGCCTGCCGCAGCGGTGATAAACTCGCCGCAGTCCCAAAGGCTAACGGTGCGCTCGAGGGTGAGCAGGTAAACCACCAGCGGAAGGGTAAAGGCTAAAGCGGATAGGACTCTGTCCAAAGAGGGCTTCTTAAGCATATACAAGTTGATAAGTTGCGTTGCCCTGCAAAGATAAGCCTTACGGATTAACCGACATCTATCCATCCCGACAATTCCTCGGACATGAAGCCTTTTGTGCGCTAAAAATGGGTCCCTATTAGGTCTTCAATCCCTCGTTGGGTATGAGGATAAACGGGATGTTGAACCGCGTAAGCCTCCAAAGAACCGTTCGAAACAGTTTCTTCATGCGGGGAAACCATTTCTCAACGTTCGGAAGCCTCTTCCTTAATCGGGGAAGCCATCTCCTAATGTTAGGAAATCATTTCTTCATACGGGGAAACCATTTCCCAACGTCAGGGAATCATTTCCTAATGCGAGGAAACCATTTCCTAACGTCAAGAAATCATTTCCTAATGCGGGGAAACCATTTCCCAACGTTCAGAAGCCTCTTCCTTAAGCGGGGAAGCCATCTCCTAATGTTAGGAAATCATTTCTTGATACGGGGAAACCATTTCCCAACGTCAGGGAATCATTTCCTGATGCGGGGAAGCCATTTCCTAACGTTCGGAAACCATTTCCTCATGCGGGGAAATCATTTCCTAACGTCAGGGAATCGTTTCCTAAGACGAGGAGCAAAGACCTAACAGGTTTTGAAAACCTGTTAGGTCTAAAGGCACAAGCTGCCTTTGATTTTAGATTTCTTCCTACTTTTACCCCAATAAATCTACAAGCTGTAATCTATGCTAAAGCGCACGATTATACTGTCAGCTCTCGCCGGCCTATCGCTAATGGGCAGCGCGCAGCCGCTATCGATACCTAAATCGCCCAAGAGCCTGCCCGACTCCCTGAGCGTAGGCATCCACCTCGATGGGTCGTCGTACTTCTACAACTACGAGTACTTTAAGCCGTTTGCCTCGGGCTACACCCAACCCGGATTCTCGCTGATGCCAACGGTGCAGACCAGCTTTGGCCATAGGCTGTTGATAGGAGGAGGCGCTCACCTAAAAAAGTATTGGGGTACTACGCCCTTTGCCGAAACCACCCCGGTGATCTTTGCCCGCTACGAGGCGCTTAAGAATTTCTACGTGCAGGTGGGCACCATAGAGAGCCGCGATGGACATATGCTCAGCGACCTTCTATATAATCCACTCTATAAAATTGATTTCCGACAGGAGAACGGCCTGCAGCTGCGCTACTACGGTAGTCGCATCTTTGCCGATGCTTGGGTTAGCTGGGAGAACTACATCAAGCAGGGGGATAAGGATCAGGAGAGGCTTACTGCCGGAGGCTCGATTCTGGCGCAGCTTACCCCAGATCGAACCCGCTGGGAAGTGATGATTCCTATTCAGGCCGTGTTTAAGCATATCGGAGGACAGATAAACGATAAGAACGATCCAACCATGAGGGTGCGCACGCTCTCCAATCTAAGCCTTGGGCTGCAGGTGGCCTACAAGTACAGCGTCGACGGTGATAAGGTTGGAGTGCTCTTCCAGCCCATTAAGTTTAACGACAGCTACGCTTTTAAGCCCTTCGAGGGGAATAGCGGCAACGGAGGGTTGTCAGCTACGCTCTTCTGGGCCACCAAGTCGGTTGACCTGAAGCTAGGCTACCTCCACGGCAAGCGCTTTGCTACCATTTTGGGCGATGCCATCTACAACAGCATCACCTTCGATTACGACCATATCGATTACACCAAGAACCTATACACCGGTACGGCAGCCTACCATAAGGAGGTCTATCCGGGCATCCTCTTCCGATTTGATGCAGGTGCCTACTACGAGCCCAACTACGGCGATCTCGACTACTTTTACGGAACTGGGATCATCTTTAAGCTGGAGCGGATGGTGAAGTAGGGAATAAGAAACGCTGTACCCTATGTGCCTCCGGATTCTCTGTGTTGAATAAAAAATCCTTTTTCGCAGATTACGCTTTTTTGCTATCTTGCAGCCCAATCGCATTTTAAAACTTATATGGACGACTTTTTTGACCAGTACGACTTCGACGTCAACGACGCAGAAGTTGAATATGAGGTAGATCTCCTCAAAAGTAAGCTTGACGATTTACGCAGCATCGATGCGCTAAAGACCTGTTTCTCGTGCATCGACCTAACCAGCTTGAACACGACCGATACCCTAGAAACGGGTAAGAATCTTGCCGAAAAGGTAAGCCGTTTCCAAAAGGATTTTCCCTATATGCCCAACGTGGGCGCTATATGCATCTACCCATCGCTTATCAACGAGGTTCGCAAAAACCTTAAGGCAAAGGATGTGAAGATTGCCACCGTTACCGCCGGGTTTCCCCACTCGCAAACCTTCCTCGACATTAAGCTATCGGAAAGCCAAATGGCCGTAGAAGAAGGTGCCGATGAGGTGGACATCGTAATGTCGGTGGGCCGATTCCTTGAAGAGGACTACGAAACCGTTTACAACGAAATAGCCCAAATTAAGGATGCCATTGGTGATGCTCACCTAAAGGTGATCCTCGAAACTGGAACGCTACCCACCTACTCGTCCATCCGCCTTGCTGCGCTAATTGCCATGGAGGCTGGTGCCGACTTCGTGAAAACATCCACCGGAAAGATCAACGTAGGCGCAACCCCACAGGCCGTTTACGTAATGGCTCAAGCCGTGAAGGACTACTACGACCGCACAGAGCGCATGGTAGGCATCAAGCCTGCTGGCGGAGTGGTTACCACCAACGATGCCCTAACCTACTACGGCATCATGAAAACGGTGCTTGGCGAGGATTGGCTCAACAACGAATACTTCCGTCTTGGTGCAAGCCGCCTGGCCAACAACCTGCTCTCCGACATCAAGGAAGAGCCGGTTGAGTACTTTTAGCTCATACCATTAGCTCAATAATAAACCCCGCTATCTCTTGTTTGAGGTAGCGGGGTCTTTTTTGTCGATCTATCTGATCCCGAACTTACCAATATATATTGTTCAAACAACTAAAGAAGCCTACATTTATCGCGACTAACAACATCACCATAACTCTAAACACCGTTACAATGAGAAAAGCAGCATTGCTAGCTGGGGCTCTACTATGTATGTGTAGCGTACATATCCAGGCAAAGCCGCAGCAAAAGCACAACCTCCACTTCAAGGCTATTCCTACCCGGTGGGATGAAGCACTACCGGTAGGCAACGGCATGCTCGGCTCGCTTGTTTGGCAGAAGGGGGATAACCTCCGCCTGAGCCTCGACCGCGCCGATCTTTGGGATCTTCGTCCGGTTAAAGAGCTGGATAGCCTCAACTTTAAGATGGTTGTCGATGCCGTAAAGGCGGGCAGCTACAGCCGCATCCAGCAGCTGGGCGACGTTCCCTACGACCGCGATCCGGCCCCTAGCAAGATACCCGGAGCAGCGCTTACCTTCAACATTACATCTTTAGGTGAAGTAGGCAGTGCCGATCTCGACATTGCCACTGCCACTGCCCACGTAAGCTGGAAGAGCGGGGTTCGCTTCTCCTCCTTTGTGCATGCAAAGGCAAACGTTGGCTGGTTTAAGTTCGAAAATCTCAAAGGCGATATCTTCCCAACAGTTGTTCCCCCACAGTACAGTGCTAATAGCAACGCCACTGCCAGCAACCAGGTTGTAGAAGGCTCGAACCTTTCTCGATTGGGCTACAAGCAGGGAACACTTACCAAGGGCGAAGGCTGGCAAACCTACATCCAAGAGGGATGGGGCGGCATGAAGTATCAGGTATCGGTACGCTGGCATCGCAAAGGATCGACCTTGGAGGGGACTTGGAGCATCACCTCGCACTACCCCAACATCCCCGATGCCAAGCAGAATGCCGAGCAGCTAACCCGGCAGGCGCTAACCGTAGGCTTCGACAAGCAGGCACAGAGCCACCGCAACTGGTGGAGCCGCTACTGGTCGCAGTCGGCCATCAGCATACCCGACACGCTCGTTGAGAAGCAGTGGTACATGGAGCAGTACAAGTTCGGATCGGCCTCGCGCCGCAACGCGCCACCCATCACCCTGCAGGCGGTATGGACTGCCGACAACGGCAACCTCCCTCCCTGGAAGGGCGACTACCATAACGATCTAAACACCCAGCTCAGCTACTGGATGGCCTACAGCGGCAACCACCTCGACGAGGGGATGTGCTTCATCGACTGGCTGTGGAAGTGCCGACCCGCCTTCAAGAGCTACACCAAGCGCTACTTCGGGGTGGATGGCCTAAATGCCCCCGGCGTAAACACGCTGGCCGGAGCGCCCATGGGCGGATGGATTCAGTACTCCCTCGGGCCAACCGTTGGCGCATGGCTTGCCCACCACTTCTACCTGCAGTGGCGCTACAGCATGGATAAGGATTTCCTTAAGCAGAAGGCCTACCCCTGGATTCAGGATGCGGCCACCTTCTTCGACCAGCTATCGGTAAAGGAGAACGGGAAGCGTAGGCTACCGCTAAGCTCCAGCCCCGAGTACAACGATAACGACATCACCGCATGGTTTAAGCAGCCAACCAACTTCGACCTTGCCCTTATCAAGTGGACCTACAAGGCTGCAGAGGAAATGGCGCTTGCACTTGGCAATACGGCCGATGCCCAGCGCTGGAAGACCATCGGCAGCGAGTGGCCCGACTTTGCCGCCGATGCCAATGGCGCGCTGCTGATTGCCCCCAACGAGCCTGTACATGGATCGCACCGCCACTTTTCGCACATGCTGGGCATTCACCCGCTAGGCGTGATTGATCCTACCCAAAGCCGGCAGCAGAAGCGTATGGTAGATGCCACCCTCGCCCAGATCGGGCAGCTGGGAACCCGCGCGTGGTGCGGCTACTCCTTCTCGTGGATGGGCGGCTTTTACGCATACAACCATCAGGGCAACGAGGCGGCCGACATGCTCCGCAAGTTCGCCTCCAACTTCTGCAGCACAAACAGCTTCCACCTAAACGGCGACCAAAAGGGCGGCCAGTACTCCGACTTCACCTACCGTCCGTTTACGCTAGAGGGCAACTTCGCCTTTGCCTCGTCGCTGCAGGAGATGATGCTGCAGAGCCATCGTGGCTACATCGAGATATTCCCGGCGCTACCCGCTGCGTGGAGGGATTGCCGCTTCGAGAAGCTGCGCGCCCAAGGGGCATTTCTGGTAAGCGCCCAGCAGAAGGATGGCGCCCTGCAATGCGTAACCATCACCTCGGAGAAGGGAACTACCCTTAAGCTGATGAACCCGTTTGGCGGATCGTTTATGCTGAACGGAAAAACGGTGAAGGCTGCCAAGGGCGAGATCATCACCCTGCCAACAAAACCAAATACGAAGCTTGTTCTTACAGCAAGGTAGAGAACCGCTACCGCCATATAGAAAGCCGAAGCACGCAGCGCCGTACTTCGGCTTTTGCGCTATAGGGGGCACACCCCCACTACCTCAGAATTTAGCGCACGACACATTGCAACAAAGGCTCCCAATGGACGCCTTACAGTCTTACCCCTTATAAGTAGCTTACAGGGGCTTATCCTCTACCGTTTCATTACCCGGCATATCGTAAGCCCTAATGGTTTCCTATCACCAGCAAGGCTGTCAATTACTTTCATTCGATAGCCCGTGACTGCACAAGTTTGTAAGTCAGTATATTTATTTTGTAATTTCGAAGTCACAACCGAAACGAAGTTGAGTTCGGCGTAGCCAAACTTCGCCTAGCCACAAGCGTCTTATTTATACTACGTCATGCGAGTGGTCTCTAATTTTTTTTCATGTAGCTAACACAGAAAATATACCTCCCCGAGAAATAGTACATTCATAGAAAATACTAATTTTACCACTCGTTAACATTACAATAAAATATGCTCTTCCGATTTTTCAAGTATCACTTTACCAAGCGTAAACGTAGCTACCGCTATGTGGCCACACCGCCACCCTACTCCCACTGCAAGAACTGTGGGAAGGAACTTCACGGAAAATACTGTGCAGCCTGTGGCCAGCAAGCTATTATAACCAACCAGCCCCTTCGCGAATCGATAGCCACCTACTTCGATACCTACTACGCGCTCGATCGCAGGGTGGGCTTCACGCTCTACTTCCTATTTTTCAGACCTGGATTTCTTACGCGCGAATTCATGCAAGGCCGCATAGAACGCTACGTCCACCCTTTTAAACTCTACTTCTTTTCTAGCATCCTATTCTTTAGTATTGCCTTGGGGCTTTCGGACAGCGAGAAAAAGGATGAACCAGCTGCATCAAAAGTAAAGAAAGAGCAAACGGATAAAGGCGTAGCAGACACCCGATCAAACGGTAAGGCAACAAAACAACTACTCGTAAATAACGACGAGAAAAAGGAGGTAAAAGTTAAGCTCGATACGGATGGGGATACCGAGAAAGAAACAGCTTTCGAGCGAGCTATTACTAAAATTGCAGAGAAAAAGTTCAAGGACAAGAGTCCAGAAGAGGTTGAGCAAATGGTAATGAGCAATTTTTCCCTATCGATGTTGCTCCTTATGCCCATTTTTGCCGTACTGCTCAAGCTAATGTACTTAAGGCGTAGGCATCGCGAGCATCGCTACTTAAGCCACCTCATTCATGCAGTGCACCTACACAGCTTTACCTTTATTGCTGTTTCTATTGGAATTTTGTGGGATGCCCTCGTTAAATCGCCCCAAATTACCGGATGGATAATCTTCGGTTCGTATGTTTACTTGGTGGTAAGTTTAGCAAAGTTCTACCATCAGGGGTACTTTAAGGGCTTCATAAAGTCATTGTTTCTTCTATTTTTCTACTCAATAATCAACATCATAGCCATTGTACTGGTAGCTGTATTCACCATCTTCATTTAACGATATCACATGAACTTTCGTTTATTCAAACATAAAAAGGTTAAAAAGAAGGAGTCCCAACAACCGAACCTACCCCCCTACACTCACTGCAGAAACTGCGGGCATGAGCTTCACGGACAGTATTGTTCGGTGTGCGGCCAAAAGGCCTTTGTAACCAACCAGGCCTTCAAGCAGTCGATAATGACCTATCTAGACACCAACTACGCCTTCGATAGCAAGTTGGGCCATACCCTTCGTTACCTCATCATTCGCCCAGGCTACCTCGCCCGCGAGTTCATGAACGGTCGCATAGCCCGGCATGTGCATCCGTTTAAGCTTTACTTCTTTTCGAGCATTCTGCTCTTTGGGGTGTTAACCCCGCTTTCGTGGAGCGTTAACAAGAGTAACGACATAATCAACGATAAACCCATAATCGACACCACACAAAACACCTTCAAAAAGGTAAAGGTTAACATAGCAGAGTCCGAATTGAAACAAGATACCACCATCAAAATAGGTACTGGCAACCTAAGCATTAAGCCGGATTCCGTCAAAACGTCGAACAACAAGCAGGAGGCTACGATCGAATTAGATAGCGCGGCCATAAACGAATTCAAGAATTATACACCCAAATCGGGATGGGAAAAGATACTATTTAGGAACCTAACGAGCGTATCCAAAAAGGAGCTTACCCAAAAGGCCATCAGCTACAGCTCGTTTGCCGTACTCTTCCTGATGCCTATCTTTGCCCTACTGCTGATGCTCGTCTACCGGCACAAGGAGCGCTACTACCTTGGCCACCTAATACTTTCGGTTCACCTGCATGTGGTGCTCTTCTTGGCACTTTCGCTATCGTTGATTTGGGGAATGATCTTCCCCAATAGTGCATCTCCCAACTTTTGGATCTTTCTGGCCATGATGGTGTACCTAACGATCAGTATCGCCAAATTTTACGAGCAACGCATAGCAAAGGCTCTTCTAAAAGCGCTGCTTCTGCTATCCATCTACTCGTTTATTACCCTATTGGCGGTAGGGGCCATAGGAGCGCTGGTATTTCTAAACTAGGGATTAGAAGATAAAGAGCGATGACTTAAAGAAAGCTAGCGTAACAGTCGAAAGCACTAGGGGAATTATGCTCGTGCTGCCGCAAAATGCTAAATTGCATAGGCACCAGCAATCGCTCCGATGATTCTGCGCTACCTACGATATAAGCTGATACGGATAAAGCGCCATCAACGGCGCTACGTTAGGTCGATGCCCCCCTACGCGCACTGCAAGAACTGCGGTCACGAGCTGCACGGGCAGTACTGCTCGGTGTGCGGGCAGCATGCCTTTATTGCCAACCAGCCGTTTAAGGACTCCGTCCTCTCGTACCTCGACACCAACTACGCCGTCGACAAGCAGCTGGGCCATACGATGCGCGACCTGCTCCTTAGGCCGGGATACCTTGCCCGCGAGTACATGAACGGACGCATAGCCCGCCACGTACACCCCTTTAAGCTCTACTTCTTTGCCAGTATCCTCCTGTTCGGTATTTTGGTTCCGCTTACGCAGGACTTCGATCAGGAGGCAAAGGTTCTAAATAACAAGCCGCTGGTTGATACCCTCCAGCAGAAGAAATCCGAGCAGCAACACCAAACGGCAGCATTACCCCCCGATAGCGCCGCACGTACCTCCAAGAATGAAATCCTTAAAGGGAAACAGGAGGTGAAGGCAGACGAAAGGGAGAAGGAGAGCGACGTTATCATCTTCGAAAACGAGAACGACAGCTCGATGAGCACGCTGGAACGACATGCCAAGAAGAACCTCACGGGCGTTTCGCGCAAGGAACTTTTACAAAGATTTTTACGCTACCTATCGTTTTCGGTGCTCTTCCTGATGCCCGTTTTCGCCCTTCTGCTGATGCTGGTTTACCGGAGCAAAGAGCGCTTCTACATCGGGCACCTTATCCTGTCGGTGCATCAGCATGTGGTGCTCTACTTTGCCATTTCGCTCTCTCTTGTTTGGGAGATGCTTATCTCGGCCAAGCACACCATAGGCACCCTTCTATTCTGGGCAACCGTTATCTACTTCGTGCTAAGCCTCGCCAACTTCTACCGCGAGAAGATCGTAAAGTCGGTACTTAAGGCATTTCTGCTGCTCTTCCTTTACCTCATCATCTGCTCCATTGCCATTTTTGCCGTGGCGATGCTGGTGATTTTGATTTAGGAGTATCAAGACACAAGACGCAAGATCATAGAAAATCTCAAATCTCAAATCTCAATCCCGAAAAATCAAACACCTCACCATCCTTCACCTCGCCCATCTCGGCAAGGGGAATGTTCTTTCCATGCTGGTGGATGAAGTCGGCGATAACCCTGATGGAATCGGCGGTAATCTCGGCACTTCCGGCAGGGTACTTGTTGTAGATTATACCCGCCACCTCGATGCCGCGGCTAAAGAGCGCCTCAAGGCTCAGCAGCGTATGGTTAATGCTCCCCAGCTTCGACGAGGTAACAAGAATTACGGGCAGCTGCTCGTCCTTCACGTAGTCGACGGTGTAGTAGCTGCGGGTGATGGGCACCATTATACCTCCGGCCCCTTCAAGCAGTACCACATCGTAGGCTTCCTTCAGCTTTTGGGTTGATTGGCGTGAAAGATCGAGGTTGATCTCGCGCCTATCGATCTCGGCAGCGAGATGTGGCGAGCAGGGGTAGGTAAACACTATCGGGCAGGTGGTATAGTCGGTATCCACGGGCTGTAGCTCCATCCCCATCAGCTTACGGTGGGTAATGATATCCTCCGATACGCCCACACACCCTGTTTGGATCAGCTTTTGGGTGATTACGTTAACCCCCTTTGCCAGCAGGTACTTTGCCAGCATTCCCGTTGCCATGCTCTTGCCGGCATCGGTATCTATTCCGGTTATGAAAAAGACTTTAGACATTAGATTATAGACGTTAGATATTAGACTTTAGATGTTAGACTTTAGATGTTAGACGCTGGACATTAAACACAGAGGTTCTGTGATAAATTCCAAGTCTATTTTGCTGTTTTTTTTGTTTATTCTACTTTTGTAACAACCCAAAAGAAGGCTCACGGCGAAGCA
>NZ_SLWB01000022.1 GCF_004340205.1 Acetobacteroides hydrogenigenes | reverse complement strand
ACTTCGGCCTAACGAATCGGCTTTAGCCTTCTTTTGGTTGCTGCAAAGATAAAAAAATGATCGTAATCCTTGGATTTAATCATAGTATCTGACGGCTATGAGGTGGAGCCTACGCTTAACGAGGGCCAAAAGAATTAACCGAATTACCCAACCCGCATAAGCGACAATCCCCTGGGCCGAAAGGTGCGGGGGATTTTTTGTGGGGTACTTCAACGTAGAAATCGCAGCGTGCCCGCTGCGGCAGCATGAAAGCCACCGACAAATTTTGTACTTTTGGGCCAAAGCATTTCTACATTAATGATTACACAAGAACAGCTAAAGGATATTGTAAGGCGCGAACAGGCGCTGAGGAGGCATCTTTGACATCGAGAACCGTTTAGTTCGGCTCGAGGAAGAGGAAGAAAAGTCGCACGACCCCAACTTTTGGGACGATCCTAAAAAGGCCGAGGAGCAGCTGAAGAAGATCGCCGAAATTAAGAGCTGGATAACCTCGTATAACGAGGTGAAAAAGGCCATTGAAGATCTTCAGGTGATCTACGACTTTGCCAAGGAGGGCGAGGCTACCGAGGAGGACGTTAACGAGCAGCATCGGCAAACCTTAGATTTAATCGAAGATCTGGAGATGCGCAACATGCTCCGCAACGAGGAGGATAAGCTGGGCGCCATTATGAAGATCAACTCGGGTGCAGGTGGCACCGAAAGCCTCGACTGGGCGCAGATGCTCATGCGCATGTACGTGCGCTGGGGCGAGCGCAACAGCATGCAGGTACGAATTATCGACGTACAGGATGGCGAAGAGGCCGGAATAAAGAGCGCAACCCTCGAGTTTGTCGGAACCTTTGCCTATGGATTCCTCAAGAGCGAGAACGGCGTGCACCGGTTGGTGCGTATTTCGCCCTTTAACGCGCAAGGCAAGCGCCAAACCACCTTTGCATCTGTATTCGTATCTCCTGCCATCGACGACACCATCGAAATTAACATCAACCCTGCCGATTTGGAGTGGGATACCTACCGATCGAGCGGTGCCGGAGGGCAGAACGTTAACAAGGTAGAAACGGGCGTTCGCGTTCGACATATTCCTACCGGAATTGTGGTTGAGAATACCGAGAGCCGATCGCAGTTTCAGAACAAGGAGAACGCCATGCGCATCCTAAAGTCGCACCTCTACGAGCTGGAGCTGCGCAAGCGCATGGAGATTCAGGCAGAAATTGAGGGGAAAAAGAAGAAGATAGAGTGGGGGTCGCAAATCCGCAGCTACGTGCTTCATCCTTATAAGATGGTGAAGGATCTGCGAACCGATCATGAAACGTCGAACGTTAACGCTGTGCTCGATGGCGACATCAACGAGTTCACAAAGGCATTTCTGATGCAGTTTGGTGCCGAAGAGTAACCCTAAAACTTTTGATCCATGAAAATATATCACAACCCGAGATGTGCGAAAAGTAGGGCAGGCCTCGACTATCTTAAGGGAAAGAATGTAGAGTTCGAAATCTGCGACTACCTGAAGAATGGCCTTACCTTGGAAGATATGAAGGAAATTCTTTTAAAGACCAATCTTAAGCCGGTAGACCTAGTTCGCACCCAGGAGGATTACTTTAAGAAGGAGCTGAAGGGTAAGCACTTTACCGATGACGAATGGGTGAAGAT
This sequence comes from Acetobacteroides hydrogenigenes, assembly GCF_004340205.1. Lineage (NCBI taxonomy): Bacteria > Pseudomonadati > Bacteroidota > Bacteroidia > Bacteroidales > Rikenellaceae > Acetobacteroides > Acetobacteroides hydrogenigenes. The sequence goes on along the minus strand of NZ_SLWB01000022.1, from coordinate 40,875 downwards.
TATTATTGAAAGCCCGAAGCTGCTCAAGCGCCCGATTGTGGTCGACCGATTGAAGGCCGTAGTCGCCATACCTGTCGAGAATATTGATGTGCTGATAAAATAAAAAATAGGTCGGATTTTTCCGACCTATTTTTCTATGGTTTAGCGTGTCAGATTCTCTACTTTAGGTGTTTCCTAAAATCGATCATACCCTTAAACTGGCGGTCGATTACATTCTCGCGCATTGTTCTGGTCGATTTAGTCGTAGCCTTAAACGTGCCGTTTGCAATATGGTAGAGTGCTTGACCTAGACGTTCGTCCGTTTCGTCTCCCCATCCAACTTTTGGAGTGTCGTAGGCTTTTACTCCAGGGTATTGAGTAGAACCAGGGGTCATCCCAGCATAGTATCCGCCTTCATTATTCGAGTTAATGGATTCAAACGAAACAGCGTATAAGTCGTAACCTTCTTTTGTAGTTGTTTGATTTTCGGTATAACCAATTGGAGTAGCCCAAAAGCCGCATGGCTTTCCATAGGTTGTCGATCCAATTAAAAAGAGTTTGCCAGCAAAGTATGGGCGGAGGTTATTGATGAGCAACTCAGATGCCGAAGCTGTGCTTCCGCTTACAATAAAGTAAAGCGACTCTGGTTGGAAAGAGTTTGTCTTCTCAAAGTTTGAAATTAGTGATGCAGGATTGTACTGAGCCTGTAGAAGAGAGTTCATCTTGTACTTATACATAACCTTCCCGTTGGCTGTTGATGGTGCCAGTAGGTTGCAGAACTTCTCGCAGGTAGCTACCGATCCACCACCGTTGTAGCGAAGATCGACCACAACGCTATTTACACCTGCAGCTTCAAATTTCGAAATTACGGCATTTAACTCGGCAACAGCAGGTTCTCCTAAAAACTGGTTGAAAACAACGTAGCCAACCTTTTTAGAGCCAACCTCAATAACTTTATCGAACAAGACGCTGTTGATCGTGAACGAACCAGCTGTTAATGCGGCATCGAACTGCGATCCGTCGGGTCTTTTAAAGGTAAATTTGGCCGATTGCGAATTGAACAGCGCGTTTACGACAGTAATATATCCAGTTGATTTAGAATCAAGCTTTCCTTCTGTTGTAACACTAGGATGAACATCGCTACTTCCGTTAATGGCTACTATTTCGTACGACCGCTGTACGCCAGCTTTTCCCGCAGGCGAATTTGCATAAGCGTAGGTAACGAAGAAGGAAACTTGTTTGGAGCTGTTTACATCGGCCATAATCATAAAACCGTAATCTCCGCTAGCAGTACCTCCGTTGATTTCTCCGCTTAGATTTCCAATTTTATCGAGAAAACTGTATCGGTCTATTGCACTATTCGTAGCTGGATCGATTTTTAGGCCAATTAGATAGTCTAGAGCATCTTCGGGTGTTGCGTATTTTGTTGGATCAAAGGTTGCAGGAAGTGCGTCATTCCAGAGGTAAATTTCCTTCATGTTGTTGTATATTTCCTTTGACCATCCTTGCTCTTTGGTGAGGACAACGGGTTTCGGTTTGGGATCATCATCTTTACTGCAGGACGATAGCGTAAATCCAAAAGCCGAAATTAGCCATAGGTAGGCGAGTATTGTTAACCCTTTTTTCATATTGTATTGGTTTAAATTGTTTCGCAAGTTAGTAATTCCTCTTTTTATACAAAATATGTGCAAATAAATCGTAATAAACGTTTTGTTTTTAACGAATAGTTGTAGTGCAGCTAATTACTCTTACCCTTTTGTTTTTGCATTGTAATAGTTTATAAACAGCAATAATTTTGCTGATACAACCTGTAGCCATCAGAAATGAACATACATAAAGTTGCACTCGCAATTCCTTTTGCATTTATCTCTCTCTCTTTGTTTGCTCAAAGCTATACGGGCAAAATTTATAGGGTCCAAACCACACAAAAGGGCATATCGAAGGAGATCCCTTTCCCGGAGGTGGTTGTTACCGATGGAAAGGCTATTGCTACAACGCGGGAAGATGGCTCTTTTGTGCTAGAGACTTCTTCGAAGCCATCGTATATAGCCATAACAACTCCAGATGGTTACTCTACCTCTAAGTTCTATCAGGAGGTTAGTGGTGATGCAAATCCACTCCAATTTGTGCTGAACAAGGTAGCAAGAAAGAAAAGCGAAACAGCCAAGTTTGTAATTCTTAACGAACCCTTTTTGTCCTCGGATCGCGGATGGGTTGATGGGTTAAAACGGTATGCTTTTTATTATGGTGCTTCTTTTGTTGTTTGTACTGGACGGTATTCTGCAGAGGGGAGTTCCTTTTTAGAAAAAGAGCTGGGCATTCCTGTTTACTTTGCGATTTCTGATGCTAGTTCGGATAAAAATGGGCCATATCGCTACTCGTTTATTCAGGATGGTGTTCATTTTGTTGTGTTTTCAACCGCTTCCGATGGTGGCAAACGTTCTGTTCAATGGCTTAAAAGCATGCTGACGAGTGTAGGTCGATCTTATCCAACTGTCCTTATTACAGCTTCAGACGAGATAAACCATAGTAGAGAAATGCTTTCGGTGGGAGGTGATACCCTTTCTTTAAACGATTTCAATATTAGGGCAATTGTAGATGGTTGTAGTACTCGAAGCATTAGCCTTTTTGAGTATCGAGGAAGGCTTTCTACTTCGACAATCTGTACTTCTCCGCTTACTGCTGGGGGGGTCGACCACTCTCCTGCCGGTTTTAGGCTGGTAACAGTTCCTCCTAAGGGAAACATTACAACAGAAATGATTCTTACAAACATACCAAACGTAGCTGCTATTGTTTCTCCTAACGATACTGCTTGGATTGAGGATAATAAGATCCGTTTTTATACCAATGTGAGCTCATCTCAATCGCCAGTAAAGCGCGTTCGCATCGGAATTTCAAAGGATACCTCGGAATATAGATGGAGCGAATTAAATAGAGCTACTCCGTGGACTTGGAGCGGTTTCTACGTAATGACTCCCGCTGATACTGCTACCCAATACTCGCTTAGACTTGAAGCTGTTGCTGAAAGTGGTGAGGTTGTTAAATCGCAAAAATCTATTGTGGTAGCTACTCGTAAAGATTCTCTAGGTCGATTTAAAGGGATTTGGGGGAACTTGGGCGGAAATGCAGCGCATAATGCTAGTGTCGATTTCCAATTTTCGGGGAGGCTTTCCCATCAGTGGACTGCTAGTCCTCAGGGCTCTACGCTTTTTTCTTCTCCAATGATCGCAGATTCCGTGGTTGTTACAACGCTTACCAACGATCTTGCGTTCAGAAAGTCTGAGTTGGCGGCTTTTCATGTTGAAACGGGCAAGAGCCTTTGGCATTTCTTTCCTAGAGGTGCCATAAAAAACACGTTTACATTAGATGACGGAAATGTGTTTGCTACAGATGTTTTAGGCAATGTATATGCGATAGATGTGCTTACGGGTATTCCAACGTGGGAAACGACATTGGAAGATCGCTCTAAAGGTTTCTATTTTACCGGAGGTGTAATCTCTGACAGCCTTTATATTACTGGGAATACTACAAGCGTTGCAGCACTGAGTTTAAGTGATGGAAGTGTAGAATGGGAGTTACAGTCTGATTCGCTTACCAATGGATGCGAATCAACCTTTACAGTCGGGAATGGAATACTACTGATCCAGAATGGGAGAGGAGGGCTTGTAGGCTATAGCATTCGAGATGGAAAAGCAGTATGGTCGACTCCCAATGCTGTTCTTTCTGCTGTTAGCCTGTCATCAACGTTTAGTGAAGGTTGTTTTCATGTCGTATCCGGCGATAAGTATTTTGCCATTAGTGCAGGCGATGGGTCTATACTAAAAAAAGTAGATCTTCCTGTTGCCATGAGCACTAAATCGGTGCCTCTTGTTTATGAAAATCTGCTGATTTACTCGAGTATAAGTAGCGGAATGGTGGCTTTTAATCTGCAAACTAACCAGAAAAGTTGGAGCGTAGATGTGGGGCCTGCTCTTGTAAATACGCATCCCAACGCTCATAAGAATCTACATGCCGTAGAGTCTTCGCCTGTTAGGATTGGGGATTACGTTGTTTTTGGTGCTTCCGATGGTTATCTTTATGTAACTAGTATTGCTAATGGTGATATAAAGCAAAAGATAAATCTCGGTGCGCCAATTTTTTCAACGGTTGCGGCTGTAGGAGGTTTTCTTTTTGTTACCGATCTCTCGGGAAACATATCAGCCTTTAGGTTGCTGAAGTAATAGCAGCAACGCTAAATAAGATAAAAAAAGCATAAAGAAGTCGGTTTTATTCAGTAAAATCGCAAGTTTGGGGCTGCATTTGTAACAAACACTTATGCTGGATATAAAATTATTGAAATTCAAAACCACAGTGATGGCTAAACGTACACTTCTAACCATTGCAACTTTATTTCTTGTAACAAGTTTTGCTTTTGGTCAGTTAACCGACCCTGTTTCTTGGTCGTTCAAAACAAAAAAAGTGAGCGCCGACGAATTTGAGCTCATATTTAATGCCCGTATTGATGATGGTTGGCACCTTTACAGCCAAGAGCCTCTGAAGGATGGCCCACTTCCATTGGTCTTTTCTTTCGACAAAAATCCTGGGATTCAGCTTATCGGTAAGGTTGTGGAAAAAACGAAGCCCACCAAAGCATTTGATGAGATGTTTGGGCTTACCGTAAAGTATTTTTCCGATGAGGCTACCTTTGTTCAGAAGGTTAAGGTTTTAACCGACAAGCCTATTACCGTTAAAGGAACCATCGAAGGACAGGGCTGTAACGAAGGTAGCTGTGTGCCTTTAGAAGGCGACTTCTCGTTTAAAATCACTGGAGCAACTCCTGCAAAGCCTCTTTCGGATCAGGCTTTAGCCGCTGCCACAGATACCGCAAGTGCGATATCTGCAGATACTGCTAAGGCTACTGTTGCTACGGCTTCAACAATCAGTAAGGAGGAACTTGTAAAAGCTGCAGAGCCAACCAAGGAACAGGGCAAGTCGCTGCTGGCATTCTTCTTTGGTGCATTTCTTGCTGGATTGGCAGCCATTCTTACCCCCTGTGTCTTCCCTATGATTCCTATGACCGTTAGCTTCTTTATGAAGAAGGATGGCTCGAAGAAGACAGAGCACGGTAAGGCAATCTTTTTTGGATTCTCCATCATTTTCATTTATACCGTTATTGGGACATTGGTTTCGGTAATCTTTGGGGCAGATTTTGCCAACTTTATCAGTACACACTGGTTGCCTAATATTTTGTTCTTCGTCATCTTTATGGTGTTTGCTTTCTCATTCTTTGGAATGTTCGAGATCACGCTGCCTAGCTGGATGGTAAACAAAACCGATGCCCAGGTGGATAAGGGTGGATTGGGTGGCCCCTTCTTTATGGCCCTTACGCTGGTACTTGTGTCGTTTTCGTGTACTGGACCAATTGTAGGTTCTGTGCTAGTACAGTCGATGGGTGGTGAGGTAATTCTACCTATTGTAGCCATGCTGGGCTTCTCGCTCGCTTTTGCTATTCCGTTTACCGTGTTTGCACTTTTCCCTTCGTTGATGAATAGCATGCCTAAGTCGGGTGGCTGGCTTAACTCGGTTAAGGTTATTCTTGGATTCCTCGAGGTTGCCTTTGCCTTTAAGTTTTTGAGCATTGCCGATCAAACCTACCATTGGGGAATTCTTGATAGGGAGATTTACCTATCGATTTGGATTACCACCTTTACGCTGATGGGATTCTACTTGTTAGGTAAGCTGAAGTTTTCGCACGATAGCGATGTAGAGCATCTTTCTGTGCCTCGATTGATGATGGCGTTGGTTACCTTCTCGTTTGTTGTGTACATGATTCCTGGCTTATGGGGTGCACCACTAAGTGGCATTTCAGGATACCTTCCTCCACAATCGTCTCAGGATTTCGATGTTAGTCGTGGTGTAGCAACATCAGCTAATACTGATCTCGGCAAGGTGAAGCATGGCGAGTTTCTACATTTACCCCATGGGCTTAAGGGCTTTTTCGACCTAAAGGAGGCTAAGGAGTACTCTAAGAAGGTGGGCAAACCGATTTTTATTGACTTTACTGGTCACGGCTGCGTGAATTGTCGTGAGATGGAAGCTCGTGTGTGGAGCGATCCACGAGTGCTGAAACTGCTGCAAGAGGAGTACGTTATCCTAGCACTTTACGTTGACGATAAGACAGAACTTCCCGAAAGCGAATGGAAAACCAATGCCAAGGGTAAGGTGCTGAAGACTCTCGGTAAAATTAATGCGGACTACCAGATATCGAAGTTTAACGTGAATGCTCAGCCTTACTATGTGCTGATGGACGATAACGAGAACCTTTTGCTGACGCCCAAAGCATACGATTTGAATCCTGATAACTTTGTGGATTACCTCAAGAAGGGGGTAGAGGCGTATAAAAGTAAAGAGTAGAATTGTACTGGAAGCCGCAAACTTGCTATTGCTTCCATTATTTAATAAAAAAGGAACGGCACTACGATAGAAGTGCCGTTCCTTTTCGTTATAGGGTTTGTAGATGTTTTACTTTTCGTGTTTAATAGGGTAGTAGGCCGCTTTAGCCATATCTTTTACCGATTTAAGCCTAACAGGAGGGTTGAGCTCTTTTGCTAAGAAATTCCAAATCTTGAGCCGTATTTCGCGCGATTTCTTGGGGTCGATACGATCGAAAGAATGTCCACCCGGAATATCCTTATAAATCTCGTATTCGAATTTTTTGTTCTCTGCTTTTAGCGACTTAATGAGGTGCTCTACTTCGAGTACATTAACATCATCGTCGTTAGTGTTGGTGTGGATTAGCAGCGGGGTGTTTTTGAATCGATCCACATTCCATGCTGGTGAGCGTCGACGATACTCGGCAATGTTATCCTTTGCTGTTTTCCCTATATGGTAGTCGGCAGAGTAAAGGTCGCGGTATTCGTCATCGTAGTAGCCCATTCGTGCAATAAGATCAGAGACAGGTACTCCTGCAAATCCAACCTTGTAGTGCTCGGCATGGTCGAATAGGTTAAATAGGGTGATTAATCCACCGTGGCTCCAGCCAATAATTCCAACCCGATCTTTGTCAACAAAGTCGTAGTTTTCGCACATGTATTCGCGGCTGGCATCAACATCGTCTACCTCTAGTCCACCATAGTCAATTTGTTTCCAGAAACCTTTTCCATAACCGTTGCTTCCACGATATTCTGGAGCAACGACGATATATCCTTGGGCCATAAGTTCGCGCATGATATGCACATGGTAGGTGCCAAAGTTGCCATGAACTCCACCATGAGGAAGCACGATAAGCGGATATTTCTTGTCTAGGTCTATGTTTTTTGGAATGAAAACATACGACCAGAATTTTACCGGATTCTTAGCTCCCATTGCCGTTGGGTTCTTTGCCTTTGCAGGTGGTGGTCCGCAGATGTATACCTTGTCAACAAAGGCAACATCCTGCATTCGAGAGAACCAGAGATTGTCGTCGGCAATTTTTTCCAGCGCATCGAAGCGATGCTCGTAATCGGCAACCGCTTCTTTTAGCGTTTTAATCTCCTTCTTTAGCTCCTCTGTGTCCTGCCCAAAGCAAGGTGCTAGAAGTAGAAGCAGTAGGTTAAAGGTTATCAGCTTTTTCATGTCCGTTTTTATGGTCAAGTACCCTACGAGTAGGGAGGTGTTAGTAAATCACAATAAGGAATAGATACAACAGCGCCACACAGAATACCGATGAGCTTATGTAGTAGAAAAGCTTGTAGCTGCTGCCAATAAATGTTGTGCGGAAGAACTCCTTTTTGTGGATTAGTGCACCGATTCCCCAAATAATCAGGCTATCTATAACAAGACCGAGTATTAGAGCCCAGTAGAACTTGTCTAAAATGTCAAAGAAGCTTCCGTCTATGGCTTTAACATAGGCAACCAGTGCTAGGTACGATGCCACAATGGTTGCTAAGGCAAGAAGCGAAGCATAGAAATACGATTTTACCGCAGATTTCATTTATTGGTGATTTAAATTGAAAGCAGCCGCTTATCCCTTTGCACAACGCTATCCGAATGCTTCAACCCTTAGAGGATAAAAAGGATTGGGTATGTTGTAGATCACGGGAGCGCACGGATGATCACATCCAAAATTAGCATGTTTTTGCATCAAATCATAAGAATTTGTGGACACGATGGAAAAGCCCTTTCTGTAGTTCAACATTTGAGGCTATGGTAAAGTATACTTGTTGTATTGAAAGCATATTGGGACTATGTATTTTATTTTCGTTTTGAAAGGGCGAAAAATAGTGTTTGCTATTTCACAATTCGCGCTTCTTTTCGTAAATTTAGCAGCATAAACAAAACTTACTAATCTGACAATATGGAAAGCGTAAAAGGAACAAGAACAGAACAAAACCTGCTTAAGGCATTTGCAGGTGAATCGCAGGCAAGCCGTAGGTATAAGATGTTTGCCAAGAAGGCTCAAGAAGAGGGCTACGAGCAAATTGCTGCTATCTTTAACGAAACGGCTATTAACGAGGACGAACATGCCCGTATCTACTTTAGCTTCCTTGAAGGTGGAATGGTTGAGATTACCGCAAGCTACCCTGCTGGTGTTGTAGGAACAACTGCTGAAAACCTGGCTGCCGCAGCTGGTGGCGAAGAGGAGGAGTGGACCGTGCTCTATCCTGAATTTGCACGTATTGCCGAGGAAGAGGGATTTAAGAAAATAGCCACTCACTTTAAGCTAATTGCTGCTGTCGAAAAAACGCACATGGAGCGCTACCGCAAGCTGCAAAAACGCGTTGAAGAGGATAAAGTGTTCGAGAGAGAAGAAGATGCCGAATGGGTTTGCCGCGAATGTGGCTATCATCATAAAGGAAAGAAGGCTCCAAAAACTTGTCCAAACTGCTTGAAGACGCAGGCGTATTTCGAGGAGTATAACGACAACTACTAGGATTTTATATCTTTACACCTGTAAAGGGCTGAGCGGCTTACTCAGCCCTTTCTTATGCAAGTAAAATTTACTTTCGATGGTAAAAGGTCGACACATGGGGATAGATTTGCTACGCGTCATTTCGGCGCTTGGTGTTGTCTTTATTCATGTTTCGGCACCGCTTGTTACCCATAACATGAAGGTAGTAAACGATGCGTTTTGGGCAGGGAATCTATTTAATGTGCTAGGGCGGTTTAGCGTTCCGGTGTTTGTTATTATTAGCGGTTATCTTATCCTAAAACCGATCTCAAGCTACGCCGACTTCTACCGAAAACGGTTTACCCGTATACTGTTGCCTCTTATTTGCTGGTCGGTGGTTTACCTATTGTGGGCGTATTTTTTCGATCACACTCATCCTCGAAAAATATGGGACGGTTTTTTCTGGGGTAAACCATACTTTCATCTATGGTTCTTAGGGATGCTGATGGGGCTTTATGCTGTTGCTCCATTGCTGAGCGATCTGCTTCATCGCATAGGAACTCGTTATTTTGCCTATGCAGCCATTGGTGCCTTTGCTGTTGCAATGGGCATGGATGCCTGGGATTCCTATTCGGGAAACAAGCCGTGGATTGGCGTTTGGTGGGTGTCGTACCTTGGGTACTTTATGATAGGTGGTAGCTTGCGCTCGTTTAAGGGAGTGCTCAATGCTCGGTGGTTGCTTGTGCTTGTGGCTGTCGTGTGCTATGCCATGGCCTTTACGTTTACCGGCCTCCTATTTGAGGCGAAGCACTACGTGTGGTACTTTTACAGCTACCTAAGCATAACCTCGATATTGGGTGCTGTTGCTTTGGTAAACCTCTTTAGGAAAGTAGAGATACCCAATAGCCGATTTCTGTCGGAGCTATCCGATCTAACTTTTGGCATTTATCTTATACACATGATTCCGCTTAACATCATTAAGCGCTACTGGTATTCTAGCTTTGTAGAGAACTCGTACCTGAATACTCTACTTATATCTCTTACGGTGTTTGTAGTGTCGGCTTTGGTTGTGTGGCTGATGCTTAAGGTTAAGCCGTTAAAAAAGCTGATGTTTTAGGCTGGCGATGCTATGCAGTAGCACCCATGCTTAATTGGCAACTTCGTGGATAGCGCTTTGCCCTCCTCTGCTCTTATCCACCGTGGGGTGAGCGGCTCTTGTTCGGAGCCGCTGATAGTTGAAGAACCTTTCTTTTGTACGAATAAGTTGGAGCAGCAATGGTTGTATTGCCTTCCAAATACGTGTGTGCTTCTTGGGTATCCCTATGCCGAAGGAGTATCGCCAAATTCGATGGTGAGGTTGTAGATTGCAGCCTTCGAGTCGTCAACGATTTTTTCGTTGTTAACGACCATCTCGCGAATGGTATTGCCTATCATCTCCTGAATTTGCTCTATTGCTTCCTTTTCGGTTGATGCCTCTACGTAGCAATCTTCTAGCGAGGGGGCAACGGCCATAAACAGCCCTTCCTCAATTTGTTTTACGACGATCTTGAACGTTAAGTCTTTCATATCCTTGTTGTGTTATCTGATGTAAAGTAGCGGAATGGGCTTGTCGTTAATCTTTTCGCCCGGATAGTAAACATGTTCGAGGTAGAGCCCCGAAGGAGGTACGGTTAGCTTGGCAGGCTCGTCGGAGTGCCTTTCGAAGAAGCTGCGAAGCTTTGATGCGTTGATGTTTCCACGGCCTGCTTCTATGAGCACGCCCACCATTCGGCGAACCATCTTCCACAGAAAGTGCGATCCAACAACGTGTACGATTATAGATTCTCCATCGCGGTATACGTTTACGCTGGTTACTTCTACAATGGTCGACTTTGTTTCGGAATCCTTATCGCCAAACGAGCGGAAATCTTTCATCCCTACCATCATGTCTGCTGCAGCCTGCATGTCTACGACGTTGAGATCATCCTTAATCCAGTAGGCGTACTTCTTGCCAAAGGCTGTTTTGCGGGTGGCTATTTGGTATATGTAGCTACGGGCAATGGCATCGTACCGTGCATGGAATTTAGGATCAACCTCCTCGATAGCGATAATCGAAATTGATGCCGGAAGGTTGTCGTTGAGCTTGTAGCGCATTTGGGTTGTCGATAGCTGGGTGGCTACGTCGAGATGGGCCACCTGCCCTAGCGCATGAACGCCGGCATCGGTTCGTCCCGAGCCATAGAGCTCGAATCTGTCGGTTTTAAACACCTCGCGGCAGGCATCCATAATTTTCCCCTGCACCGAGCTGTGCCCTTTTAGCAGCTGCCAGCCATGGAAGGCTGAACCATCGTATTCCAGCGTAAGCTTGAAGCGTGACATCTTTTTCTATTTGCTGTAAAGGTACGCATCCAAAGCGAGAGTTAAAAGAATACGGGACGCTATGCTGGGATCTCTTTATCTTCAAAGGTAAAATCCCTCCCACGTTATGGTTGCAGCTGTACTTTACCCTTTAGGTAGTAACCCTTTTTGTTGTACGATAGCATGCTTTAGGGCGAAGAGGCTTGTAAAGCTCCAGTGTAAAATTAGTACCTTTACCGAAAGGCAGCATGCGGTTTCTAGAACGCTCCTTTTGCCCCACTAAAAGAGCTTGCTTGTCTTCTTCGAAATAGGAATATCTACCAAATTGATTATGAAACGGCTGATTCTACTTATTCTTTTTTTTAGCGTAGCCGCTTTTTGTGCGGAGGCACAGCGCTCTCCTAAGGTTGGCTTAGTGCTTAGCGGCGGCGGAGCTAAAGGGTTTGCCCACATCGGATTGCTGCGCTTAATTGATTCGCTTAATATAAAAGTGGACTACATAACCGGGACAAGTATGGGAAGCGTTATGGGTGGGCTATACGCTGCCGGATATAGCGCCGATAGCATAAAGAAGATTGTTCTTTCGCAAAACTGGAGCCTGATTGTTAGCAATAAAGTTGCCCTTAGCGCCATAAGCGCCGATGTAAAGGATGAGTACGGACGTTACATTTACGAGCTTCCTGTAGATATGCGCGGCTCTGCGCTTGCTTCGGCACTTGTAGAGGGGCAGTTTATGTCGAACATGCTCAGCTTTTATACCTACCCGGTGCGAACGGTTACCTCTTTCGACTCGTTGCCCATTCCTTTCCGATGCGTAAGCACCGATTTACTTACCGGCGAAAAGTGCGTGCTGAGCAAAGGATCGCTACCGCTTGCCATAAGAGCTTCGCTTGCCATTCCTTCCGTTTTTTCGCCGGTTTACTACGATGGCCGTTTAATGGTTGATGGTGGCGTTGTGCGGAATTTTCCTGTTGAAGAGGTTAAGCAGATGGGTGCCGATATCGTTATTGGGGGGCATACGGGCTTTAGAACGTTTAACGAGGAGGAGGTTCGTAAGCCGATGAATCAAGCCATTCAGTCGTTTGCTTTTAACGCCATCAACGACTTTAACGAGCAGCGCAAGATGGTAGATGTATTGGTTGACTTCAACAACGTTTTAGGCGATTATACCGCTGCCGATTTCGGCAAGTTTAAGGATATTATCCGGCTGGGCGAGGAGGAGGCCCGCAAGCTGCTGCCCGATCTTATCGCCATTGCCAGAGCTCAGCAGGCCGATTCGCTACGTAGCAATTCTTCTATGCGATACGTGAGGGAGGAATCGTTGCCCATTACTGCCGTTAAGCTGCTTTCGGAAAAAGGAGAGCCTCTTCGTGGCGATTTGCGTATGGTGGTTCGCCTGCGCTTGGGTATTGTTATGGGAAAGGAGTATACGGCCGCCGAGCTAAACCAGCTTATGAACAGCATCTATGGCTCGTTCTTCTTTTCGAAGGTAACCTACGAGTTCGAGCACAACGAAACCGGCCTAACCCTAGTGGTAAGGGTTAAGGAAAGTGCGCCGGCCTACCTAAAGTTTGCGCTTCACTACGACACCAAGGAGTCGGCAGGCGTAATTGTGGGGAGCGAGGTGCGCAACCTGCTGCTGCCGCAGTCCAGGTTAAGCGCAACCATCGATCTTTCCGATAGAATTAAGGCTCGTGGCGTTTTTCATAAGTACCTAGGGCATCGGCTTAGCTGGTGGCTGCGCTTTACGGGCGAGCTATCGAACTACAAGCTGTCGGACGTTTTCCTTTACTTCGAGAACAACTCTACCCTATACGATAGGTACATCAACCAGACGATAGCGTTGGGTAAGAACATGCTCAACAATAACGCCATTTACCTATCGGGAGGGTACCATACGATGTTTATCAATCGCGATGTGAAGTTTTTCTCGTTTATGGATGCTCCCAAGCAGATCTTCGAGGGTAGCTACTGGTCGGTTGGGCTAACCTTCGAGCGGAACATGTTCGATCGTAAGTTCTTTCCTACCAAAGGATCGTCGCTTAAGCTAGAGGCACGGGCTTTTCTGGACAACAACATGGATGTGCGCTTTGGCGATAACCCCGAGGATAAGTACCTCTCCAGCATTCTAACCCCTCCCAGCGGGTTTAGCTGCGGAAGTTACTATAGCGCGCTGCTCGACTACAACGTTCTGTGCCCTATTCTTCCTCGTGTGGCGTTGTGCAGCAACCTTTACTTGGGCATTGGCACCTACGGGAACAACTTTTTTGGAGAAAGCTCCTATATATACCCCTATGCTAAGTTCTACGTGGGGGGTGTTGAGACACGGCGCATGGCCAACTACGCACGAGGTGTAGGTTTTCAAAGCGGCGAGCTGTCGGTAGGTAACGTTGCTGTGGCCTCCCTCGATCTTAGGTACAACTTCTACAGAAAGCTCTACCTCGTACCATCGGTTAGCTACAGTACCGGAGCCTCTAAGCCAACGGACCTGTTTAAGGATGCGCTTAAGGTTAACGATGCGTTTATCGGTTACGGGGCATCGCTTATGGTCGATAGCTTTTTGGGCCCCATTTCGTTCTCGGTTTTTAGGGGAACGGATATTGGAACCTGGCGCTCCTACTTCAGCTTTGGGTATAAGTTCTAAGGGGGGATGGGATGATTGTGTAATTTACCTCCAATTTTCATAGCAAGTAGCTCGATTTAGTATTAAAGGATGGCGCTTACAGACTTGAGCCTTTAGAATAGTTTTATCGATTTAGAAACGAGAAAATTCTAGGAATAATGAATATACGGTTACAGCACGATACGGTAAATGTTGACTGGAACTTGGTGGTAGATATCCTGCAAAAGGTGGGTATGGCATACCATTCTTGCGAAATCCATAAGCGAGCGTTTGGTAATAGCCATACCGTTGTGTTTGCGTTCGACAACGAAGCGTTAGTTGGCTTCGGTAGGGCTATCTCCGACGGCGAGTACCAAGCCGCCATCTACGATGTTGCCGTAGATCCCGATTACCAAGGTAATGGAATTGGCAGAATGATTCTTCAGGACATTATAAGAAGTATCCCCAGCTGCAACTTCATCCTATACGCCTCGCCCGGCAAGGAAAAGTTCTACGAAAAGGAGAACTTTAGGCGAATGAAAACGGGTATGGCCCTATTTGTAAACGACGAGCGGATGCAGAAGAACGGTTTTACCGAATAGGGGAATAAAGCGAAGGGGCTAAGCCGCCTGTTCGCTGAGGTAGCGTAGAGCATTAAAAAAATCGGCACCCGAAGGATGCCGATCAGAACAACTTAAAAACTTAGCCAATGATAGTGCACTTACTGCACGTATATTGTAAATATTTCGCTAAGGTTAATCTTGCCATTGGTTCCAATATATCCGGCGCGCACAGCCTGCTGCGTACCTGGCGTTAATCCTGTAATTCTAGCCTTGTGCTTGGTGGATAAAATGCTATTCCAATCCTTAATCTCTTCGGGTACGGGTACTGGTGCATGGTAGATAAAGTACATTCTTGTTCTCTTTACGGCAGGAACTTCAACAACAATCTCGCCATGAGCAATGCCCGACTTTAGCTTAATGATGGAGGGCGCTGGAAATTCAGGATAGCTTTCTGGTTCCTTGTAAAGTGGGAATCCCGATGACTTAAGCACCGTCAAATCACCTTTTGCCTGCTGGTTTACCATTCGGGTAATATCCGTAAGCTCATTTTCCAGATTAATGCGTGCAACATTCTTCGCATAGATCTCAATCTTGCCTCCATTACCAGCCTTTACCTTTGCATCGGCAAACGTGGTGATGCAGGTGTTAAAAGCATTGAGCTGTCCTTCTGGAAAAATGAAGTACGTGCTTGCCTTAAGGCTGGAATGGCCAATTCTTGAAGTGTCAATTAGCTCATTGTCCGTGTAACCTTTGTAGTTTGTGATAACGTTATTTCTCTCCATATGGTAGCATATTTGGTTATTATAGCGTCAATTTATGAAAAACTAGTTTCACGGCGCAACAGGATGTTTTAAATATTTTAAGTAAAACAAAGTAAAATGAGTACAATTAACAATGATTAACTTTAAGACTTGTGTGGATGGTGGTTTTTTCGGCTGCTTATGCGAGAAAGTTCGGCGAAACTATTCGTTGTTCAAGAGGAAGAGGGTGTACTCTAGCGTAGATTATATTTGGTTTGGGGCATCTTATAAGTAGTATGGCTTAGAGTAATGTTACTTCTTTGCGAATTAGCATTGGTTTACCTTAAACTACCATTGGTTTGGCGTAAACTAAAAGCACTTTGGCTGAAATGGCTTATAGCTTGCCTCAAGCCATAAAGGTGTTGCCGTAAAGTGCAATTGATGTGCTGCGGAATAAAAGCATTCTAGAGCATTCTGCTATTGGAATGAGCCATTTTAGTAATGGTTTAGCCTATGCCAATGACGCTTTGGATGCGAGCAGCGTTGTTTCAGCACAAGCGCTCATCTGCCTGCTGCCGCTGGGCAGAGTGCTTTAGTATGGCATAGGCTTGTTTGCTGTAATTGTTTGGCTAAAGTGGTATAAGATAAAGGATTTGTTGCTAACTTGGGCGCATAAGCATTTTTGTACCTATTTGTAATTGTATTACACAGTAATTTCTTGTGCCCATCCATTCGGATGGGGGGTGGTTTCCAAAATGCTGGTATTGCTTACCGATATTTCCGTCGTTGGGAGGTTGTTTATTGATGCCTGAATCACGGATTTATCGGATTAAAGGATTGCACTGATTGCTAAGTCTGATAATGTGAAGTTATAACGAGAATTGTCTAAGCTATAATTTCGGTGTAATCCGAGTAATCATCTTAATCTGTGATTCAGACAGTAGGTAGAAGCAGAAATTAAAACTAGATACAGCTATGAAGCATTCAAAGTTCGTTGCAGCATTGGCGTTTACCCTACTGCTGCTGGTTAGCACGGGCATTCGTGCGCAGGAAAAGGAGCAGGATAGGGGTTACATTGTAGAGGTTGGGCAGATGGCGCCCGACTTTACCGTTACCACTACCGATGGAAAGACGTTTAAGCTATCCGATTATCGCGGAAAGGTGGTAATGATTCAGTTTACCGCCAGCTGGTGCGGCGTATGCCGTAAGGAGATGCCGCATATCGAAAGCGAAATATGGCTGCCGTTAAAGAGTAAGGACTTTGTGCTAATTGGTTTAGACCGCGACGAGCCCAAGGATGTGGTTGCAGCCTTTGCCAAGAAGATGAGCATCACCTATCCGCTAGCACCCGATCCGGATTCTAAGGTTTTCTGCTTGTATGCCCTAAAGAATGCAGGAGTTACCCGTAACGTAATCGTCGATAGGGATGGAAAGATTGTTTTCCTTACCCGCCTTTACGACGAAAAGGAATTCGGCGCCATGAAGGAGGTCATTTTTAAGCTTGTTCAAAAGTAAATATCTGAATTACGGATTAGACGTATTAAAGGATTACTCGGATTGTTTGTGTTTTTGTGTTTCTTTTCGTGAAATCTGCGTAATCCACTTTATCTGTGATTCAGATAGTAAGAGTTCGCAGCTAATATAAATCGAACCAAAACCAAATACTATGAAAAAAGCATTGGTGCTTACCATCCTTTTGGCATTTGCTGCAACCATTGGTGTTGTAAGAGCACAGGAGGTAAAGCTCCCTACATTTGTTACCGATAGCCTCGATAGCTACGTAAAACGAGCTATGAGCAGCTGGAATGTGCCCGGTCTTTCGGTTGCCGTTGTTAAGGATGGGAAGGTAGTTCTTATGAAGGGTTACGGCGTTACCCGCATTGGAGGAACCGAACCGGTTGATGCAAATACGCTCTTTATGATTGGCTCCAATACCAAAGCTTTTACGGCAACTGCACTTGCCATTCTTCAAGAGGCGGGCAAAATGAGCCTAAACGATAGGGTAAAGAAGTGGATGCCGGAGTTTAAGCTTCGCGACACGCTTGCCAGCAACGATGCAATGATTTGCGATTTGCTTTCGCATAGGTTGGGCTTCGAAACGTTTCAGGGTGATTTTACCTATTGGGCTTCGAATCTGTCGAGAGCTGAGGTTATTGAGAAGATGGCGTTAGTTCGTGCTCCGTACCATTTAAGAACCCAATGGGGTTACTGCAATGCAGCATTTCTTGCTGCAGGAGAGCTGATTCCTCGGATAGCAGGAAGAACGTGGGACGACGTTGTTAGGGATAGCATTTTAGCACCCTTGAAGATGACCAGAACGTTTACCGGGTTAGCCGGGGCTAAAAGTATGGACAACCTTGCATTGCCTCATAGCATGGCGGGGGATAGATTGGCTGTTATTGATTTTGCAGATCTGAATAATCTTGCTCCAGCTGGAAGTATGGTGTCTAGTGCAAAGGATATGACCAATTGGCTAAGCGCTCAGCTCGATAATGGGATGCTGAATGGCGTTCAGGTTGTGTCTTCTAATGCAATTCAGGCGATACGAGCACCTCACTCCATAATAGCGATGGACCCAAGAGATAGGCAAACTACCCACTTTTACCTTTATGGCTTGGGTATAATGGTTAACGACTTTAATGGGAAGACGTACTTTTCGCATACAGGTGGTGTCGATGGGTTTCTGTCGTCCGTTATCTTTATGCCGGAGGAAAAACTCGGTATTGTGGTTTTGACCAATACCGATCAGAATAGGCTTTATTTGGATCTAGCCAACGAGCTAAGGGATGCCTTCTTGGGTTTGCCGTATAAGGGATATGCCTACAAGTCGCTGGAACGGTCGAACGCCAGTAAAAGGCTTTTCGATGCTAAAATGGACTCGTTGCGAAATGTGGTAAAGCAGGGTAATGTGCCAGCTCTCCCTCTTAAATCGTTTGTAGGGAGATACGCCAACGAGGTTTACGGCGATATATTCGTAAATATGGACAAGGGTAAGCTGAATATTACCTTTTCGCATCATCCCAACCTAGTTGCAAATTTGGAGTACATGAAGAATAACACCTTTCTTTGTACCTACAATCGTCCCGCATTTGGCGTAGTTGAGATGCCATTTAAGGTTGCTAATGGCGAGGTAGAAGGGTTAACGCTGCGGGTAAACGATTTTGTTGAGGCTACACCCTACGAGTTTAAAAAGAATTAGATGAGAGGGATGTAAGAGTAACTGGTTTTTGCTTTGATAGAACAGGATGCTTTAACCTCGCCGTTTCCTGTTCGTTTAATAGTTTAATTATATTGTTATGGTAAAAAGGATTTTGCTTATTCTTTTATTAAATATAATTGCAGCACCTTATCTTGAAGGGCAGGCAAACAAACGAACTAAGGCATTTCTTGAAGATATATTCAAGGAAAAGAGTAAAAGCCAGCATATTTACTACGGGGAAAATATATCTTCGAATGTTATTAATAGCATGAAGATTTCCTTAAAAAAGGATACGTTGACGAGTTGGTATGCTAATCCGTCTAAATCTGAGAAGAAGAGGTGTGAACTAGTGCTTACGCCCAAAGAGAAACGCTACTTGTTAAAAGAAATCAACAAACAGGTAAAGTTATGCTGGCCAAATCATCTGATTGCAAATTCAAGTATTGTCGCAGATGATACGTTAAGTGCTTATGAGTCTAAATTGTCAGACTTTATATTTTTAAAGGAAAGATTTGATGGGGAGTTGATCTCTTTTTCGCATCCAATATTTATCCGTAGAGGTACAGTTTGCTTTTTCTATAATGACTCTTATTGTGGTCCTACATGTGGAGGAGGTGATTTTTCTATTTATATAAAGGAAAGAGGACGGTGGGTACTAATAATTACCTTGTTCGAGTGGATAAGTTAAATTGGCTGTTTATCGAATGGGCTTTTGCCCACTATACATCCCGGGGAAGCAGCGATGCTTCTTCGGGATTCTTTTAATGATGAATGGCTGCCTAAATTGCTTAGGCAGCCATTCTTTGTAGACATCCATAGGAATAATGCCCTCATACTTATGGATGAAATAGAATAGCGCATGTAAAAGACATGGATGAACTTGTCATACGCTACCTATGCGTTGAATTAATTTTTTCCTAGAGTACGCAGCAATAATGGTTACCTTACTTTTTGGTGTAGCTACCAATAAGAGAACCACCTCCACCACAGAAGTAGCTTAGGTCGTACACATTATCGGGCGTATCGGTGTAAACGCTAGCTTTTTTATCTCTAAAGGTTATCGTCATTTTCGATTTCATATCCTTGTTCAGCTCGCTAAGGTTTACCGTAATGCGATTTCCTTTTAGCGCTCCTCGACCATTAAACAGGCATCCTTTTGCTGCTTTTCCTGACGAGATGCTTACGGAATAGATATCTTCCTTAACTTGCTTTACCACCAGCTTATCGAAGTAACCTTTCCCTTCTTGTCCGTTTACGTACTCTCCATTAGCATCTTGTGGCGATAGCGTTTCAACCTTCGATAGCTTATAGTACTCTTTAAGATCTCCTTCAACCTCTTGGTTGTTTTCTCCGAGCATGGCTAGCTGTCCGTTATCCTTAACCAGATATTTTTGGTTGCTTTCTGTTGTTGGAAAAGCTAGTGAAACGATATTTCCCTTAACGGAGTACTTCCCCTTTTCTATTTCGGGGAAAATATCGTTGTCCTGGTATAGGGTTTCCTTTACTACGGTACTGTCCGAGTTGAAGAAAAGGGTAGTTTCGATTCCTGGGCACGATGCGCAAGGTAAAACGCCAAAGTAGCTGTTCCCTGCAATTTGGGGTACGTGCACGTTTCCTTTAGGTTCTTCGGTCTTGGATGCATTGTTGTTGCAGGCTGCCAGCAGTAGAAATGTTGCAGCGATTGTTAATCTTACATACCTTATCATTGCTCTATAGTTTGATTATGCATACAAATATAAAAGAATATGAAGATAAGCCAAGTTTATAGATACTTTATGGGGTGTTCTGCATCTATTGTCGGTTTATAGAATGTGCTTGTAAAACAAAAGCGTAGGTGGTTAGTCTACGCTTTTTGCTTATCTGTTATACTCGAAAAGTAAGTTCTGCTCTATTGGCGCTTAGGCTAAATTGCTAAGGGATAGTAAGCCTCCGCAGTCGTAAATTTCGTTTCTTTTTACCAGTCTTTTTACGCGATACTTCAGAAAAGCATCGGCGATGCTTTGTCCACAGCGTCCCATTACATTCCAAACAACTTGTGAAGCAGGAGTAAGATCCTCGGTACAGTCCGAAAGAATGAAGCTGTCGTAGTAGCTCTCATCTACTTCAGTTATCTTCTCTTGGCTGAGTATGCGAACCAGCTTGTCGGATTGCGATGATTTTTCCCACTCCTTCTTGTATGCTTGCTTTTTGTTGCTGTCTATAGGCGAAATGCTTGAAAGGAGCGTAGTGAGCGAGCTGATGTTGCATTCGGCAAGCCTAATGGGAGTGTACCCGTGCTGCTCTACCGCTTCGGAAATGGCCGCTTCGTACAGGTTTTCGTTAGGAAGTAGCGCACATACAAGGTAAAGCAGCAGCTTTTCCTGAATGTTGTTGCCATGCCAAACTACCACCTTATCGTATTTGCCAAAGTTGAACGATCTTAGTGCTTCAATTCCAATGTCCGATTGGTCGAGCATTAAGGGCGAGTCGCCATTTCGTTCAAGATGTATATTCTTGAGATAGTTTACCCTGCTAAGGTTCCCCTGTGGAGAGTCCAAATTTTTGATTGGTCCAATAGAAAGGTCATCCTTAAAGCAAAAGATGCCGTTTGTTGAGTTTTGCTTTTCTTTTCTAAAAAAAGCCCTCAGCCTGCTGGATGCAGGATCCCCAAATACCACATGAATTATTCTCATCCCTCTTAAAGCTTAAGTCGTTACATAAAGCTGGTACCCATATGCCAACTCTACCTGATTCAAATAAGTAAAAAGAAATCGATTTGTTTATGGTCTGCAGCATTTCACACACTATGCTGTAAACTTCAGCCTTTTAACGGGTGCAATTAAGTGAAAATAACTTGAAATACAACACGTAATGGGGTAAAAGTGTAGCAGAGGAGGTGGAAAAGTGTGTTGTAATAGCTTTAATTAAGTTTGATAAGGTTTAGTTAAGAAAATCTCTCGTGGTTTTTCCTGCCTGTTCCCATTTTTTTGAGGGTTAACTCCTCCAACATCAAACCAAAAAGAATCCGAAGAGGCATAAATGCAGCTTCGGATTCCTACTAGCAATATACAATATGAAAGGATGGTTTCTTTTAGGTTCACTACTTCCTATACTCCCAGTAAAGCATCAGCAAGTGCGCTGCCGACCAGCTGAAGTGTGGCGCTTTAAGCCTTTTACCTGTATGGGTGTCGTAGTTTTCGTGAATAGGTGCGTCTTGAGCTAACCCATTAAGGCGCGTAAATACCTGATCGGTGTAGCAGTCGGCTTCTTTGGTGTATCCGTAGCTTCTCATTCCCGAGATGGCGAAGTAAACCTGATCGAGCCAAATAGGACCTCTCCAGTAGCCGTTTGGCGTGAACTGCGGATGATCGGCACAAAGGGTAGGGAAGGGGATGTAGGTGGAGAACTTGTTCGGCTTTTCGTACACCTTCATTACTGCAGCAGCATGCTCCTTAGAAGCCATCTTTACCCACATCGGAATGTATCCTTCCGAACCTTCGACGCTAACAAAGCCATCGCTTAGCTTTCGGTCGTAGTAGTATCCCTTCGTGGAATCGAAGAAGTAGCCATCCATCTTCTTGCCGTCAAAAGTGTCGGAATATGAGGTGCCAATAAGCTTTGCCATATCCTTTAAAAGCTGATTCTCGAGGTAAAGAAATGCGTTGAGGTCAACCGATTCCTGATCGAAGCTCCATGCCGTTTCGCTGTTCTTTACCATTTTGGAGCTGTCGAAGCGAACGGCGTTATCCATGCCGCTTTCCCACTTGGCGGCCTCGTCGGTTCCGTCAACAGAGCCAAACTCGCAGATGCCGTTGCGGTCGTGATCGCGATGGGTAAACCACCAGCGGTTATACTTTACCAGCTTTGGGAACATCTCCTTTACAAAGGCTAAGTCTTTTGTC
The DNA here is from genome assembly GCF_004340205.1 of Acetobacteroides hydrogenigenes. Taxonomy (NCBI): domain Bacteria; kingdom Pseudomonadati; phylum Bacteroidota; class Bacteroidia; order Bacteroidales; family Rikenellaceae; genus Acetobacteroides; species Acetobacteroides hydrogenigenes. The sequence continues at coordinate 18,726 of NZ_SLWB01000022.1, read as the reverse complement.
TGCTTGTAGATTTCCATTACGGCCCATGCTGCCAACGGAGGCTTGCTGTCGCGGTAGTTATTCTCTTTCTTGTCGCTGTAAATGCAGTCGATAACCATTCCATCCTCCATTTGGTAGTCGAACATGGTCCTAACCTGATTCTTTGCCAGCTGGGGTTCAATCCTCGAAAGAGCAACGGCATGCTTCCACGAATCCCAAGCCCACATTCCAACAAAGTAGCCCACGGCATGCGATGGAACAACTCCATCGTGAAACAAATCTCCTTTTGGACTACGCCAGTTGGCCATTAAGGTGACAACGCTTTTCACGGCAACGCGGTTGTAGCTCTCGGACATATCGTTGCGAAGCGTTTTGCTAAGGTATCCGTTCCATCTAGCCTTGCTTTGGGCTATGCTTGCCGATGGATTCTTAAGTATTGCCTTGATTTTATTACTCGCGGTGACTCTTTGCTCAACGTTATTGTAGAAGCTGATAACGGCATAGGTGTTGTTCGAAGGTTTACTGCTGGTTGCAGCGTAGCTGTTGCCCTTAACGGTTAGTTTAAGGTTGCTAGCAAAGCTGATACCTGCAATTTCTCCTGTAGGTAGTGTAATGGTAAGGCTATTCCCGTTCTGCTTAAGCGTTGAATTAGGCAGCCAAAAGGTAGAGCTGATGTTCCATTTCACGTTATTGCTGCTCAGCTGCAGTACGGCGTGGTTCTTATCGACGAAGAAGAGCTGCTGCTCAATCCTTACTTCTTTGCTTTTACTGCTGATGTAGACAAATCCTGGGAAGTAGGAGGTGCTGTCTGGAAGAAACTGGCTTGCAAGGTGTTTTATTCCATCCTTCTCAACGCCAACTTCGGCAATCGACTTGGCAACCCAGCGTCGGCTATCAATGGTAAACGGTCCGCAGAAACCGTTCACCCATTTATCCTTCGAAGGGATGGTAAAGCCCATCCACGCTCCTGCATCGGTAAACCATCCTTTACCTCCCGTTAAGGTGTCGGGAGTGTAGGCGATGTTAAGGATGCTAGGATAACCTAGGCCTATGTTTTTACTCTTTTCTACGGCATTAGCTCCTATTATGGAGGCTGCCAGTATTATTGTTGTAAGTAAAAGCTTGTTCATTGGTTGATGTTTGGTATCTAATATTACGACTCTAGTACCACGATATGTTTGTCGAATGTGTATTTATCGCATATCGCATGTCGTGATACTTGAGTCTTACATCTTGTGTCTATTTCGTTATCGGACTAATCTCGAAGCTGTAGCTTTTTGCATTGGGAGTGATGGTATACTCCTGATGAGCTTTAGCTCCCCAAGTCGTGTCGCCTCCTACGCCTTGCAGCTCAAGGTCGATGTTTACCCACACCATATCCTTCTTCTCGACGCTTCCTCCATGCTTGCGCATGATGTCGAACGGAACGTATTCGATATCCTCCATTGGGAAATTCCAGCAGCTAACGTTTAGCGGTTGGCTACCCTTTACAATGATGCCTTCGCCCTGTAGGTTTTGCAATGACATCCATCGAACATCGGTTTTGTTGGCAGTTTCCTGTGCGCGGTTGTAAGGATGGAATTGTTCCCATACTGTAGCCTTATATAGGTCGATTGCTGCACCCGCATTTCTGTCGATATAGTTCTCGTGCGGGCCTCTTCCAAACCATTCCATTTGGTCGTACTCCCCTTTTACGATCATACGCATGCCAATACGCGGCATTTCGGGAAGCACCTTTTCGCCGGGTGTGAAGTTATACGATACCTTTATGGTTCCATTAACAAGAATGCTGTACTTGATTACGATTTCAGATTCTACCTTAGGAGCATCGTAGCTCATGGTAAGGCTTACTTCTTGCTGTGTGCTCTTTTGGTCGATACCCTTTAGGATAAGGGTGCTGCCGGCATCCTTCCAAATGGCGCAGCGAACGGGCATTGCGTTGGAAACATCGTTGTCGGTAAATGCACGCCAGAAGTTAGGACGTAAACCTTCTATTAGATACTCCTTGCCGTTGTACTTAAGGCTCTTGATCTCGCCATTTGCTTTAGAGAATATGGCGGTAAACGATTTTCCTTCTACGGTAATGTCGGATGTCGACTCGTTGAGGCTTATTGTACCATCAACGTTTGCAGCTGGAGCAGCAATTTCAGATGTCGGTAGCTTAAGCTGTTCCCATGCTACGATGTGTCCCTTAGGTAGCAGTTCGCTCTCCTCCTTGGTTGTTGCCTCGATGGTGATAAAGTACTCGGTATTGGGTGTAGGCTTTATTTCCGGTAGGTCGAGAGCAACTATTTCTGATTGGTGAGCCTTAATTTCGGGCATGGCGATGTTGCCAGCTGCTATTTGCTTACCGTTACCCTTAATGATCCATCTAAAGTTGAATCGGCTAAGATCGATAAAGTCGAAACCATTGGTGATTTTAATCTTATTGGCCGCAAAAGGAATAGCCTCGAAATGGATGCTTTGGTAAACCTTCTTAACCTCCCATATGTGTGGATGTAAAGAGCGATCGGCTGCAACAAGGCCGTTGGCACAGAAGTTAGAGTCGTTTTTAACGCCTACGTAGCCCATGTCTCCGCCATACGCCCAAATGTGGCGACCTTTCTCGTCCTTTCGGGCAAAGGTTTGGTCTACCCAATCCCAAATAAAGCCACCCTGTAGCTGGTCGTACTTGTAGATTAGCTCCCAGTAATCTTTTAGGTTGCCATTGCTGTTGCCCATGGCGTGAGCGTACTCGCACAGAATCAGCGGACGGGTTTGTCGCTCGTTGGTATGCCAGCGTAATGCAGGAATGCGGGCGTACATTGGGCAGTAGATGTCGGAGAGACCCTTCATTCCTGCTCCTTCGTATTGAACGGGTCGGCTGCTGTCGCGCTTCTTTGTCCAATGGTAGATTTCCTCGAAGTTTGGTCCGTAGCCCGACTCGTTGCCGAGCGACCAGGTGATGATAGAGGTAAAGTTTTTATCTCGCTCCACCATTCGCTCCATTCGCTCGTGGAAAGGAACCTTCCAGTGGGGGTGGCGAGTAAGCGAGTCCATATCTAGCGCTTCCATGCCGTGCGATTCGAGGTTGGCCTCATCTACAAGGTATAAACCGTACCTGTCGCACAGCTCGTACCACTCCGAGTAGTTGGGATAGTGGCTGCATCTAACCGCGTTGATGTTAAACTGCTTCATTAGCTTAATGTCCTGAACCATGCTCTCCACGCTGATGCTACGCCCTTTTATAGGATCGTGCTCGTGGCGGTTAACGCCTTTTATCTTTATTGGAACGCCATTAACCAGCAGCTGCCCGTTCTTGATGTCAACATTCCTAAAGCCGAACCTATGGACAAACGCTTCGGTGGTTACTCCCGATGGTGAAATGGTGCTTACAGCTAAAGTGTACAGGTTTGGGGTTTCTGCTGTCCAAGGTAGAACATTTTTAAAGGTTTTACTTAGGTTGATGGTTTCACCAGCGTTGCTGAATACCTTTTTGTCGCTGAATATCTTCTGATTCCTTGTGTCGAATACCTCAACTTGTGCAGATACTCCCTTTTCGAACTTATCGCCGTTAAGGGTAAGTGCAAGTTCGAAGGTGCCATCTTTATAGCCCTTGCATAGATTTGCTTTAATCTCGAAGTCTTGAATCCTTACTTTTGGTCGGGCAACAAGCCAAACGTTGCGCTCGATACCGCTGTAGCGCCAGTAGTCCTGGCACTCGAGGTACGAGCCATCGGAGTAGCGGTATACCTCTACGGCAAGGGTGTTCTTCCCTTTCTTTAGGTATTTGGTGATGTTGAACTCTGCAGGAAGGCGGCTATCCTCGCTGTATCCTACACGAATGCCATTCACCCAGCAGTAGAAGGCCGATTCTACGCCATCAAAATGAAGGATGACATCGCTGCCGTTCCAGCTTTGAGGAACGGTAAACTCGCGAAGGTACGAGCCTACGGGGTTGTAGTCGGTAGGAACGAACGGAGGCCTTGCCGGGAATGGGTACTGTACATCGGTGTAGATGGGCGAGTCAAATCCTTGTAGTTCCCAGCTGCCGGGAACCTGTATAGTTTTCCAGTTTTTTGTATCGAAGTTTTTCTTGTAGAAATCGGCAGGTCGGCTGCTCGGATTCTTCGAAAAGCAGAACTTCCAGGCTCCGTTTAGCGATACTCTTCTGTCGTTTTCGTTCTTCAGGGCCGCATCCTTACTTGCGTGTGGTACAAAGGAGGCATGTATTTTCTCCCTGTTGATTTGGTTTACCAAAGGATTCTGCCATTCGGGTTGCTCTACCTGGGCAACCGATAGAAGAGGGAAAAGTATTGATAGTAATGCAATAGCGTTAAGCGTTCTCATTCAAAAAGACTTTATAGTGTTGCAAAAAAGGTAACAAGGAAGGGAACGGAAAAGTCAACAGCAATTCCATGGAAAACCGCGATGGGAACGTACTCCTTACCAGTGTACTTTGTAATGATTGGTAGTGTCGTATCCATAGAGGTCGCTCCTCCTGCTGATATTGGAGCAAGCTTTCCCCATTTGGCTGCTATAATGGGCGTTAAAATCAATGTTAGTATTTCGCGCATAATGTTCGAGGTTAGGGCAATGGTTCCCATTTCTACACCCTTGTACTGTGATATAAATATACTCGAAAGCGAGTAGTAGCCAAAACCCGAACCGACGGCAAGGCATTCGCTGGTGGAGAGGTTGCCCATTAGAGGTGCGATGGCGATGCAGCCCATAAAAGTGCCGAAAATAGTTGCTAAAGGAACAAGTACGACTTTCCAGTTTTGGTTGAAGATGGTTTTTAGAGCATTCTTGTCGCTCCCAATGCTAATACCCACAAGGAACATCAGGAAGTAGAGGATGTACATCGAGTAGTCGTTTTCCAATAGTTCAGAGGGAACAAGCCTGAATACCCCAAGGATGGTTCCAATAAAGAAGAACGAAACAATTATTAAGCTGCCTTTCATTGTAGTGCTTTAAGTGTAATTCCCTCGTCTATTTAAATAGATAGCGGAATAGGAGCCACGATAAGAGTATGCTACCAACTAGTGCTCCTAGTGTAATGATAAGGGCTTGAACCCCAAGTGTGTGTAGGTTGTTAACTATCATCTCGTTTGCACCAACCGAAATGCCAAGTATTAGAAGCAGAGCATAAATCACAAGGTTGATGAACTTTGGTAAAAGTTTTGGGGGATTATTTCTTAGCAGTAATCCAACGGATACTCCAAAAAACATTATTCCGATAACGATGAGCATGGTGTTCTTGAGTAATAAAACTTTTATTATTCCTGCTTTAGCTTGTTAACCCTGCCAGAACTTATTGTTCTGACAGGGTTTTTGAATCAAGGTCTAATATAAGGCTACTTGGAAAGGGCGCTGTTTGAGTTTAATTCGGTTTGAGGAATTGGGTAGAAAGAGTTCTTTTCTGGATTGAAGCCTGTTCTTCCAATTGCATCCAGTGCTTGCTTGGTTTCGCCCCAACGACGAAGGTCGTAGAATCGGAAGTTTTCCAATGGGAACTCGATAATTCTTTCGTGCTTTATTTGGGCTCGAACCTCTGCTTGGCTAGTTCCCTTCATAGCAGGCATGTCGGCACGCTCTCTTACTTGGTTGATAAGGGGAATTGCCAGTTCAGGATGACCCTGCTCGTTTAATGCCTCGGCCTTCATTAGTAGTACATTGGCGTAGCGCATTAGTGGCACGTTTAGGCCAGTTCGAGATTTCTTCATGTCGCTATAGTTGCGAGGTAGGTACTTGCGGAATGCTGGTTTATTGTAGGAAGGCCCTTGAATCCAGTCTCCATTCGCATCTTGCGACCACTCACAGAACCAGTTGTCGTAATCGTCGCCGTATACTTTGCCGGTACCATCGTTGAAGTATGGATCTTGGAAAAATACGGTAGCGTATAGGCGAGAGTCGTAGTTCCCGGTAGTGGCAATCTTTCCTTCTTTCATAAACTCTTTCATGAGCATCTCGCTGGGCTGAATCTCGTCCCATCCACCAATTTCGCTAACTCCCATCCATTTGTGAATAGCGGTTCTGTACGATGCTCCATTGTCGGTATTCTCAGAGAATTGTAGCTCGAAAATCGACTCGGTAGAGTTCTTGTTTGATCCGTCAAACATGCTGATGAAATCTTTTACAAGGGTGTACCCCTTTACCTTGTCGAATGCATCTATGGCTTTTTGTAGAAACTCTGCTTTCTTCGCGGGCTCTTCGTAGGCTCGGGTTAGGTAGGCGAAGCCAAGGTAGCTGTATGCGGCACCCTGTGTTGCGCGGCCAACTGTTGCAGCATCGCGAATAGCTTTAAGCTTGGTTGCCTCCATGAAGTCGGCAACAATAAAATCCCATGCCTTATCGCGAGACGATAGACCTTTGTTCAGCTCCGATTCGCTTTTTATGTAGCTATCTCTGATTATAATCTCCTTCCAGTTTAGAAGGAGCTTCATGTGGTAGTAGGCTCTTAGAAATTTTGCCTCTGCCAATATTTGCTCTTTTTCTGCTTCTGGAAAGGTTTCGGTAGGAATGGTCGGAACCTTTTCTATGATTTGGTTAGTGCGGTTGATGCCTCTATAGTTGTCTGCCCAGTACGACGAGAACTGGCTATTCCCGTTTGTATAGGAGAAGTTGAAAAGTTCAACCCAAGTTTGGTAGTTTAGGGCATCGCTACCCATGATGCATATATCCTCGCGGTATGCTTCTACAGGCCATCTTACTTCGCTAAATCCCCAAATGTCGTTTGCTGATTCCAGCATTGCATAGGCCGATCCCATTGCCTTTTCGGCATCTGCTTTGTTGCGCCAGAAATTCTCCGGAGTAAGCGTGTCGGGACTTTTGACGGTAAGCATATCATCGCATGAAGCAAAAAGCCCTCCTGTAACGACTAGCAAAATGTATAGTATCTTTTTCATTTCGATTCGATTAAGGTTAGAATGTGAATTGTAAACCAACTACATACGATTTTGTAAAGGGGAAGAGAAGGTTGTCGATACCCGTATTAAGTACGTTTGATCGGCCAAACTCGGGGTCAATTCCGCTATACTTGGTCCAAGTGTAAAGGTTTTCTCCGCTAGCGTAGATTCTAATATTGGTAATCCCTGCCCTTTTAATTAGGTCTTTAGGAAGAGAGTATCCTATCTGGATTTGACGCAGGCGGATGAAATCGCCTTTTTCTAGGAAACGATCCGATTCGCGGGAGTTTCCGTTAGGGTCTTGTAGAATGGCTCTTGGAACATCGGTGTTCGTGTTGGTAGGAGTCCATGCATTGGTTGTTGATGTTAGCATGTTAGAGCCAGAGTTCATGGCTTCGTAGAAGTAGCGGTTACCGTTGTAGAGTTTGTGTCCCCAGCCGCTTCCTAGTAGGAACGATAGGTCGAAGCCTGAGTAAGACGCGCTAAAGTTGATGTTTGCCTCTACTTTAGGCATTCCCGAACCGCAAAAATCCTTATCGGCTTCGGTAATCGCTCCATCGCCATTAACATCTTTAAAGCGAATATCTCCAGGTTGTGCTGTTGGCTGTAGCTTTTCGCCATTCTTGTTTACATAGCTGTTAACTTCGGCAAGCGATTGGAAGATGCCATCGGTCTTGTACAGGTAGTACGAAGCGATAGGCTTACCAACGCGGGTTTGAGTAGGGAAGTGCTCGGTTCCGTATTTTAGGCCTTCTCCAAAAATCACTTGATCTTTATCCGATAGCTTCACAACCTCATTCTTTAGGTACGAGATGTTGAAACCTACGTTGTAGTTAAGCTTACCAGACTGGCCATTGTAGTTGATTTCAAATTCGATCCCAGAGTTCTCAATTTCACCAACATTCATGGTTTGTGAGTCGTATCCGCTCGATGGAGCAGGTACGCGGGGAATGAGCATGTCTGAGGTATTCTTTTGGAAGTAGTTTAATGATCCTGTCAGCTTATTCTTAAACATACCGTAGTCGATACCAACATTTATCGAGTTGGTAGTCTCCCACATTAAATCGTCGTTGGAAAGCAAGGTGGCAATACTGCCAGGCCAAGGGTTGTAGCCGCTACCTTGGACGTATCCGTACCAAAGGTTGTTTCCTGTAACGATGGATGGAAGGAAGTCGTAGTAGCCGAGGGCGTTTTCGTTTCCTAGTCTACCAAAGCTACCACGGATTTTTAGGTTGTTCAGCGCAATATCTTTTGGGAAAAATTCTTCCTCAGAAAGTTTCCAACCTAGTGCAATAGAAGGGAAGGTGCCCCAACGCTTATTCTTTCCGAATTTAGAGGAAGCATCTCTGCGTAGAGTTGCTTGTAATAGGTACTTATTGTCATAAGTGTAGTTAAGACGGCCGAAGAATGATAAGCGATTATACTCATAGTTCGAGCCGCTTCCCGAGTAGGTGCCGCCTTTTCCTGCATCAATTGTAGTAAAGCCTTCATCGAGGAAGCCTCCTGGAACAACGGTTTGAACGAGTTTTCCGTTTGCATCAACCGAGTAAACAATCTTTTTACCTTCTACTCCAACCCCGTTCCAGTTCGATTCGGTTAGCGTTGTAGAGGTTCCTAGCATAGCATTTACGCTATGTTTCCCGAATTGTCGGTTGAAGGTGATGATGTTATCCCAAAGTTGTTCCTGCCAAAGAGAGCGATCCTCAGAGTTATAGGGGTAGTCGTTAGGAGCCTTTACATCGGCAACGAATCTTGGTGCATGGTAGAACCCTTGGTAGTTTTCTGCTTTGTACGAATAGCTGGTTTTAAATTGCAAACCCTTAGCAATGTTGATTGCCAGCGCAATGTTGCCGTTAAAGTGCTGCTTTTTAGAGTAGGACTGTTCGTAGCGGTCATCAGCCATAACGTTACGGTTGTTTGGAAGCCCTAACTTGTCGGTGAGACCAAAGCCAAACTCTCTGCTGTTGTCGTAAATGGGAATAAGAGGGGTAATCATGTAAGCCTCTTTGATAGAGAACTTAGGTTGCTCGTTTCGTGAGGCCTTAAAGAACATATTTGCGTCAACTTCAAAAATAGACTTCTTGAGGTTGATTTTCATACGGGCATTCTTGTGGTTTACATCGTTACCAATAAGAATCCCTTTCTCGTTATTATAGTTCGATGAAAGAGCAAACTTTAGGTTCTCTTGTCCCCCTGTTATGCCGATGGTGTAGTTTTGGGCTAAGCCACTACGGAAAATGGCATCCTGCCAATCGGTGTCTACATCGGGAGCGTTGGTAATGTACTGAGGAAGAGTGATCGCATCATCTGGAAATTGGGTGTTGTAGTTGTCGTACATTTGCTTGTGTACGCTTACGTATTCTTTAGCATTAAGCAGGTTTAGGCGTTTAGCCGTTTTCGTAATGCTTAGGTAAGAGTTGAAGTCGACAACTATCTGTCCTTCTTTAGCCTTCTTGGTGGTTACAATAACTACCCCATTTGCCGCAATCGAGCCGTATATGGCAGAGGCTGCACCGTCTTTTAGGATCTCGATGCTCTCGATATCGGAGGGGTTAACCGAGTTGATCGAGCCCGGAAATCCGTCGATAATGTAGAGTGGATCGTTCCCTCCAATGGTGTTTACACCACGAATCTTCATTTGTACTCCAGCACCAGCATTTCCTCCGGATTTTTGGATGTTCACACCTGCAATTTTGCCTTGTAAGGCTTCTGCTGCGTTAGTTGTAGCACGTTTGGTGATGTCTTCTTTCTTAACCGACGAAACTGCACCGGTAAGATCGCTCTTCTTCATCGTGCCATAGCCAACAACAACAACCTCGTCAATTCGTTGGTTGTCTTCTTCAAGGATTACGGTAATAGTCGACGATGAGACTACTGTTACTTCTTTGGCCTTGTATCCTACATAAGAGACAACTAGCACATCGCCTTTGGATGCCTTAAGGGTAAAGTTGCCGTCGATGTCGGTGGCGGTTCCTGTTTGCTTCCCCTTAACCTTAATGGTTGCTCCAGGAATTGTTGTGGATTTTGTATCAGTTACTTTCCCGGTAACTTTTAGGTCTTGCGCCAGCGAAGGTGTCGCAAGTAGGTTAAAGATCGCTAGCGTTAACATTAACATTAGCGACTTTGCTGCAAGATTAGGTTTAAATGGTTTATACATAACTTGATTTTGTGAGTTTTGTTAAAAACTGAATCGGTGGGCAAGTTATGTTCTCCTAAAAATCTTAAACCAAAAGGGGCAGCTACATCATATCTACAAGCCAGGTTTTTTATCGTAAAAAATATCTACAATTAAATTTTTAAGCTTCAAGTATTCAGATTTGTAATGCTTGTTGTTAATCTACAATTACAGCTTCTTGATGTACTCGGTTAAGTCGGCTTCTCCATCGAGTTGAAGCTTCTTGCGAAGTCGGTATCGAGCCATGTTTATGGTTTTTGGACTCGATCCTGTGATGATGGAGATGTCTTTTGAAGAGAGATCGATTCGTAGAAGCGAGGCAAGGTGTTTTTCGTTTTTGGTCAAGTCGGGATGCCTTTGCTCGAGTCGGGCAATGAATTCGGTATTTACCTTTTCAATCTCCTCCATCAGCATGTTTTGCTCGTTGCTGTTGGCCTGATATTGGTTTATGGTAGAGGTAACCTTCTTTAGATGCTTTTTCACCTCTTCGGGTGAGAGGTTGTAGCAGCTCTTAATCTCGTCCTTGAGATTGTCTAGGAAGTCGTTTTTGCTTTTAATGTAGCAGGCGAAGTTGGTGAGGTCATTCTTACTATGTAGCAGCTCTACCTCTACGCCCTGTTTCTCGTGCTCGGTTTGGATTAGGCGCAGCTTTGCAAGTTCTCTTTCCTTTTCGGCGAGCTGCTTGAGGGTCGCTAGGTTTTCTATTCTCTTCGTTTGCTGGTACTTTACAACAATAAAACCGGCAATTATAAGTATGGATAGGGTTCCTAAAAGAAGTATTATTCGTCCTTTCTTGAGCGATTGTATCTCGTATTCTTTATGGTTGAGTAGAATTTCTTCCTCTTTTTGAGCAAGAAGTCGGTTATTCTTGTCGCTCTCAATTTTGCTAACACGCTTATCGGATAGCATTTCTGTCTCGAGGTCGTAAAGTTTTTTTAAGAAGATATAGGCGTTCCTATTATCCCCCATTTTTTCGTATATCCACGACTTGTAACGGTGGTTGTCGGCTATGAGCTCCTTCGCTTTTAGCTGCGTTGCTATTGCTTCTGCTTTTTGCAGGCAATCTAATGCCTTGGGGTATTGTTTGGCGTAGAAAAACTGAACGGCCATGTTATTATAGTTTTCGGCAATCGACCAGTTGGCTTTTAAAGATGTATTAATACCGATCGCCTCTTCGAGCAGCTTAACCTTTTCAAGAGGAGTGCTATTTTCGTAAAGGCATAGGTTGTTTAGGCAGGAGGCTATTGATTTGGGCTTGTTTAAGCGGCGGTTGATGTTGAGTGCCTTGTAGAAGTATTGTTCAGCTTCTTCGTTTTTGTTGATGCTTACTTTTATTAATCCCATTACATTGTAGCAAAGGGCTAAGCTTGCTGAGTCTTTTTCGTTTTGGGCTATCGATATGGCTTTTTCGAGAAAGGTGGTTGCTTTGGCATCCATCTTAAGCGATCGGTATGCATCGCCAAGAAAGATGGCTAGCTGCATTTGGTAGCCGCTTTCTCGGGCAGGGCACATCTCGTATGCAGGGTAAAGGGTTTCAAAGGCCGACTCGTATTCGCCGATGTTTAGAAATGCCCTGCCCTTTATTAGTGCAGCTCTTAATTTATGGTCAATTTCTCCCAATTTGATGATTTCTGGGAGTGTAGCATTTACTATCTCGATTGATTTTGCTGGATTGTTGTATATATACTGGTTGGCAAGGTTAAGGTTGTTGTTTATACTGCTACGCGAGAGTGTAGCTTGGGCTAAAGGGCAATATGTAAAAGCAATGAGAATGATGCAAATAATCTTCTTCATAGGTTAGGTTTGCTTTTGGGAAGTATAGGTGTGCTTCTTTTTACGAAAATAAGTAAAAAAGCATTTGAAGTGCATCAAACCTTTTGGGCAATAAAAAAGGGCGGGAGAATGCTCCTGCCCTTTGGCTCTTAATAGCGTTGTATATGCTACTTCAAGTTTCCTTGTTCTGCCTGCTGGATCATGTTCTTGTTGGCAGTGATGTAGATCTCAACGCGACGGTTCTTGGCGCGGCCATCGGCTGTTGCGTTGTCGGCAACGGGCTCATCCCAAGCCTTACCCATGGTGGTCATGCGGCTCATGGCTACACCTTGGTTGTTGAGGTAGGTTGCAACGGCGCTAGCTCGGCTCATAGAAAGCTTTTCGTTAACCTCGCGGCTACCGGTATTGTCGGTGTGACCATAAATGGTAACGTCAGTTTCTGGTGTATTCTTAAGCGAGTTGGCAAAGTTGGTAAGAGCAGTCTTAGAATCTGCACTTAATGTACTTTTACCTGTGGCAAATAGGATACCACTATCGAAGGTAACCTTTATGGCGTCTAGGTTATTCGCATCCTTTACAGACTCAACTTGTGCCCCTTGAATTTTTTCAAGTTCTGCTTTTTGCTTGTCCATCTTGCGGCCGATAAGTACACCAGCACCTGCACCTACAGCACCGCCAACTGCAGCACCAATAGCAGCGCCCTTGCCTTTACCTGCTAAGGCTCCAATACCTGCACCTATAAGCGCTCCGCTTGCTCCTCCAATTACACCGCCTTTTGTTGTGTTGCTGGTTCCAGCGCAGCTACTTAGTAAAATTGCACCGCTTAAGAACATTGCGGCAAGTACGTTGAAGTTTCTCATGTTTTGTAATTTTAATTTGAGTTTCATTGTTTTCTGCGTTAACGTATCGTTAGTAGAGTCTACTTGCTTAATATGTCTTTATGTACCTTGAAAGCAAAGTTAGGTCTATTGTTGCATCGGTGTTGTTAGTTACGGTTAATAGATACTAATTGGTTTGTAATGGGTGTGCTACTTACCTTGTTATCTTTTGAATTATCGAACATAAAACGTGCCAAAAAGTTCACTCAGGCAATATTGGAAGAGGACTACTGTTAATGTTGATGCGGAAGCTTTGATGTGAGGCTAGTGGATGCCCGGCTTCTTTTATGGGGCTTTGTATCATATAAAACAAAGAAGCAGGACCATGATAGTCCTGCTTCTTAGGTGTATGCTAAAGCTGCTTGATTACATTAGCTGGGTAAGTAGGTTGCGCATCGAAACCTTTTCCTCCATGATGCCGCGAAGCGATGAGATTGGCACGCGCTCCTGCTCCATGGTGTCGCGGTAGCGGATGGTAACCATGTTGTCCTCTAGGGTTTGGTGGTCGATGGTTACGCAGAAAGGAGTACCAATGGCATCCTGACGGCGGTAGCGCTTACCGATAGAGTCCTTCTCGTCGTACTGGCACATGAAGTCGAACTTAAGCTCGTTCATGATTTCGCGAGCCTTTTCTGGAAGTCCGTCCTTCTTAATCAACGGCATAACGGCCATCTTGATAGGAGCCAATGCTGGTGGAATGCGCATTACCACGCGCTCGTCTACCGAACCATCCTCCTTGGTGATCTTCTCCTCTTCGTATGCGGTCGAAAGAACGGCAAGTACCATACGGTCTACCCCAATCGAGGTTTCTACCACGTATGGAACGTAGCTCTCGTTGGTTTCTGGGTCGAAGTAGCGGAGCTTCTTGCCCGAGAACTTCTCGTGGCTGCTTAGGTCGAAGTCGGTACGCGAGTGGATACCCTCGAGCTCCTTGAATCCGAATGGGAATTCGAACTCGATATCGGCTGCGGCGTTGGCGTAGTGGGCCAGCTTATCGTGATCGTGGAAGCGGTACTTCCTGTCGCCAAGGCCAAGCGCCTTGTGCCACTTTAGGCGGAACTGCTTCCAGTGCTCGTACCACTGCATCTCGCTTCCAGGGCGGATGAAGAACTGCATCTCCATCTGCTCGAACTCGCGCATGCGGAAGATGAACTGACGGGCAACGATCTCGTTACGGAAAGCCTTGCCAATCTGGGCGATACCAAAAGGAAGCTTCATACGGCCAGTCTTCTGCACGTTGAGGTAGTTGACGAAGATACCCTGAGCCGTCTCCGGGCGAAGGTAGATAACGTTGGCGTCCTCGCTCACCGAACCCATTTGGGTCGAGAACATGAGGTTGAACTGGCGAACGTCGGTCCAGTTGCGGCTGCCCGAGATGGGGCAAACGATATCGAGGTCGATGATCAGCTGACGGAAAGCCTCTAGGTCGTTGGCGTTCATCACGTCGGCCAGCTTATGGCGGATTTCTTCTATCTTTTGGGTGTTCTCGAGTACGCGAGGATTGGTGGTGCGGAACTGTGCCTCGTCGAACGATTCGCCGAAGCGCTTGCGAGCTTTCTCCACCTCCTTCTCAATCTTCTCCTCTATTTTGGCGATATGATCTTCAACCAGCACATCGGCGCGGTAGCGCTTCTTGGAGTCCTTGTTGTCGATTAGCGGGTCGTTGAATGCGCCCACGTGGCCCGATGCCTCCCAAATGCGGGGGTGCATGAAGATGGCCGAATCGATCCCCACAATATTCTCGTTGAGGCGAACCATGGCATCCCACCAGTAGCGCTTAATGTTGTTCTTGAGCTCGGCGCCCATCTGACCGTAATCGTAAACGGCTCCCAACCCATCGTAAATCTCGCTCGATGGGAAGATAAACCCGTACTCCTTAGAGTGTGCAATTAGCTTTTTGAAGATATCCTCGTTCATGCTGCTCGAAAATTTATGCTTAAACCGCAAATGTAGCAAATTGTGGGGAAAGATCGGCTATCGTTTTAGACATTAGACGCTAGATATTAGATGTTAGGTGAATGAAAAATGAAAGGTGAAAAATACTTCCTCGCTGTTTACCCTTTACTGGATCACAAGTTCACTTGGTAGCCCGTCACTGTTCACCTGTTTCTGTCTTTAGCCCCGGCTCCGCTTGGCTACCGGGCTGTGGATGCCCATTGTCTCTGCCATGTAATCTTACGACTTACGGCTTTCAGCTTGATATTTAACACGTTTTTTGATATTGTTTATTATTTGTTCCTGTTGATACAGAATGGAATCGTAATTTAATTTTCAATCTTTGTAGGGTTATGTGCAAGTTTGTTGTACTAACTTTTGAATCGTATTTAGAATTGTATAGGAATCCAAGGCTGGAGGTTCCAATTTTTAATCGAAGATGTGTATGGTGGGGAATTGTTACGCCCACATTAAAGGGGGAAATCCGTATGCTTACGTGGTTGTGCTGGTACTCTTGCTTACGCCTATGTTGGGGTGGGGGCAGGCGTGTCCGAGTTTCTCAACGAACTATAATGTTGCTAACGCTTCTGTTTCTGGAACTCAGGGTGTTCCTAATGATGGAACATCATACATTAGAAGCGGGAGTCTTACTGTTAATTCTGGTGGGTATCTCGTTGTCTCAGGAAAGTTGGAGATTACGGGTAGCTTGGTTCTAAATGATCCTTCGCAAATAGTTGTCTGCGAAACGGGTAAGCTTGTTGTACGTGGGGGTGTTACCTTGAATAAAAATACAACTATAAGCGTTTATGGTAAGGCTGATCCGAGCAATCCTACCGATTATATTGGCGGTTTACTTATTGTCCTTGGAGCTGTAAATGCGGCAAATAATGGGAATATTGACCTTAACAATGGAGGAAATGTAATTCTTGCAGGGGGGGCTTCAAGCGCCAATATTATTAATAGTCAGAATGGCGATACTTATGTGAACCCTATTCCAGGTGGTAACACCAGCGACATTAAGAACTTCGATCAGCTGGTTAAAGACCCTATTTTCGAGGAGTTTCAGGAGTACGCTTGTGCTGCTTCGGGAACTATTTCGCTTAGCGTATCTCCGGGCTATACCATCGCCTCTGGTACAAGCGTGACCATTACAGCTACTACAACAGGAACCTTTAGCTCGTACTCTTTCTATATTGGAGGGGCTACTACTCCTGCGTATTCTGGAACGAGCAAGGTTTTTACTACGGCTTTGCTGCAAAATGGAGATGTGGTGACCGTATATGGGCGTAATGGTAGCTGCTTTAAATCCGCTTCAACCGGTGTTTTTTCGGTTACCACTACTCCCGCTAAGCCCACCACCCCAACGGGTGCTACCCCCATATGTCAGGGAACGCTTACCTCAACCGTTCAAACCACGGCTACTAGCGGCGCTAGTACCTATGCCTGGAGCATCGTACAGCAAAGCGGCACGATATCCCCAGGAACAATTTCCGGTACGGGAACTTCGGCTACCATTACCTGGAATCCTCTCTTTTCGGGAGTGGCGTTGGTCGGTGTAACGGGTGTAAATGCGAGCAGTACTTCTGGACCTCCTTCCGATGCGCTGAGCATCACCGTAAACCCGCAGCCAGCACCCGTGCTGGGTAGTACCGCAATATGTGCCGGAAGCAGCATCGCTCTTGGAACTTCGGGTAGCTATAGCAGCTACTCGTGGACGGTTACCACTACAGGCTTTAGCTTAATCAACGCCACTACTCCAGCACCTACGCTTACCGCTCCCGACAACGATACGCTTTTCCCCATAGGCACTACCGATATTGTGGCCTACCCTAATGTGAGCGTTACCGTAACCGATAGCAATGGCTGCTCGGCAACCGTAACCAACAACAGCACCGATAGGCAGGTGGCCGTATTTCGGATACCTCGAACCGGGGCTCCCTACCATATTAGCAATGTTGTAGCCAAGTAGCCCTTTCATTTTTTCGGCGAAAGCAAAAAATGGAACTCTGGATGTGGCATTTTGAGGCGCTAACAGTCTTTCCCGGAAGCAACATTGGCGTATTCTTCGGCACGAACAGCTAAATCCGATGCTCGGAATTAACATTTCATGGCACGAACATCGCTTTCCGGAAATGACATCGGGGTATTCTTCGGCACGAACAGCTAATTCCGGAATCCGATTTTAGCTGTTCATGGCACGAATAGCTAATTCCGAATCTCGGATTTAGCTGTTCGTGCCATGAACATTAGCTTCCGGAATCCAAGTTTGTACATGTTTTGGCGCAGCTGCTGCAAACCCTACATTAAATTGCACACCTCTTGGTGTCGATTGCTGCATGCTTAAGCTGCTGATATCCCATTTTGTGGCGAATGATGCCTAAGGTATTTCCATTTTTGCGAGCTCTCCAGTAGCACTATTAGCCTTCGTTATGGGCTGCCATGTATGTTGGCGTGCAATTATATTTAGAATGAGTATAAATTAATGATAGACGTTAAAAAATCTATTTATTTCGCTTGACATGTTAATTAGCACTGTTGTAGATTTGAGTAGTAATAACCAATATTCTTATAGCATATGGAGCTACTTAAACTAGACCAACACCGATTAACCAATGGCGAATCGATTACCTATTCTGTTGATATACGCAACGTAATAGAGAGCTACCCAACCTTGAAAGCTTTGCTGACAAAGGTGTACACCCCATTCTCGAGTGCGATAGATTTAGCCGTTCAATCGTCCAGTAAGGTTGATACTACCCTGTACAGCAGCTTGCGCGCCGAGCGGCATAGCATTCGTAAAAAGGATTTCCTTCACTTCAGAGGCGTTGCAGAGTCGGCGCTAAAGAGCAGCGATACCGTGGAGCGGCAGCAGGCAGTGCTGGTAGTAAACACCATTAAGCTGCACGGGTGGCGGATGCAGACGTTACCCCCTGATAAGCTTAGCGCAACCCTTCAGGGGCTGTTTAATGCCCTAGAGTCCGAAAACCTAAAGGAAGCCGTTGGCGGCATTGGTGCGGGTAAGGCGTTAACCAACCTAAAGGCGGCCAATGTCAAGTTTCTGGAGGCCGACAAGCAGCGCATTGAGGTTTGGGCTGAGGAGCAGAACGATATATGCACCTCTAAGGCGCTAAAGGTTGTTGTCGATGCCGCTTCCAACCTTTTTACTGCCATAGATGGGCTGCTGCTAACCTCCGACGAGCCGCTGCTGCTAGACATGGTAGAGAAGATGAACGTGATTACCGAGGTTAAGCAGCAAACGCTAAAAGCCAAGGCCACCCGTGCCGAAAACGCCAAGAAGGAGGCCGAGGAGAACGGTAAGGATAAGCCAACCCCAAAGGCGGCCAAGCGGAAGCCGCTGGCTCAGGAGGTGCCCTCGCAGCCCATTGCTGAGCCCGATGCCGATCAGCTGGTTGGGCAGCAGCTGCCCGATGCCAATCAGCTGGACATAGAGCCGCTACCTCAGGAGAAGAAGGCGTTAGAGGATAACAACACTACCGAATAGGCGTACTTTTTACCAAATAGGAATGAACGTGGAGGTAAGCTTCTACCTTAGCGAAGATGGATAGATCTGTTTAGTTTAGTGTTATTGGGTGTTAAGGGGTACCTGCGTAAGCGGGTACTTTTTTTTGTTGCATGGTTTTGCTGGTTTACGGGTTATACGTTCAGGTTAAAAGGGAGCGACTGCAGGGTAAGCCTTTACTTTGGCGGTAACAGGTGAACGACCGTAAGCAGATAACCGGGCAGCCGTAGTGGTGGCTGCGCTGGTGTATGGTTTTGCTGGTTTATCGTTTAATGGCGGTCTTAGACCGCTACTTAGGTACGACGGAATTACAAATTCCGCCGAGCCCTGTGCGTTTGAATTAGACTACGGCTAGCGAAGCGAAGTTTGTAACTTCGACTCTGCTAAGTAGCGGTCTACTGCCCGCAATTAGTAGGTTATCCACGGTAAGTCTATTTGTACCACATCCAAAACGCCATCCAATCCAGCGTAGCTGCGAGCGCTCGAATATAGGTAATCTTCGGGTTTAGTAACTAAGCCTGCACGTACGGGATTATCGTGCAAGTAATCCAACTTTTCGCGGATAAAATCTGGAGAATA